>NZ_LZJE01000258.1:0-3621 GCF_001666865.1 Mycobacterium sp. E136 | reverse complement strand
GTGTCGTCGGCGGCCGGGCTCGTCGCATTACCCTGGCATTCGGCGTACAGCGCGAGCAAGTTCGGGCTGCGCGGCATGTCGGAGGTGTTGCGCTTCGATCTGGCACGCCACCGGATCGGGGTGTCCGTGGTGGTTCCGGGTGCGGTGAAAACGCCTCTGGTGCAGACGGTTCAGATCGCCGGAGTCGACCGCGAAGACCCGCGGGTGAAGAAGTGGACCGACCGCTTCAGCGGTCACGCGGTCTCGCCCGAACATGTCGCCGAATGCATCCTCAAAGGCGTGCGGCGCAACCGCTTCCTCATCTACACCTCGCCCGACATCCGGGCGCTGTACTTGTTCAAGCGCACCTTGTGGTGGCCCTACAGTGTCGCGATGCGCCAGGCGAACGTGCTGTTCACCAAGGCGCTGCGGCCTGCGGCGCAACGCGGCTAGCGCTTACCCCAGTCCCACGGCGGCGCGGTGAGCATGCCGATGCCCTCGACCCGCGTCTCGCCGAGGTCCTTGTACAGCGGGATCTCCACCGCGGTGGCTTCCGCCTCGGCGGCATTTTCGACGGTAACGGTGTCGAGATGCTCGAGCAGCGCCTTGGAGTGGGTGACGACGACGACCTGGGTGGTGTCTGCCGCCGCGCGGATCAACGACGCCAGCGGGCCCACCAAGTCCGGGTGCAGCGACGTCTCCGGTTCGTTGAGCACCATCAGAGACGGTGGACGCGGGCACAGCAGCGCGGCGGCCCACAGCAGGAATCGCAGTGTGCCGTCCGATAATTCGGCGGCCCGCAGCGGGCGCAGCATGCCGGGCTGATGCAGTTGGAGGTCGAACAGGCCGTCGTGGATCGTGACCGAGACCGTCGCACCGTCGAAGGCGTCGGCGATGGCCCGCTGGAGGTCGTCGTGACCGGCCTCGATGATGGTCTGGATCGCGGCGGCCAGGTCGCTGCCGTCGTCGGAGAGCACGGGCGTGCGGGTGCCGACAGTGCGCTGCCGCGAAGGTGCGGCCGCGTCGACGCGAAAGCCGTCGTAGAACCGCCAGTTGCGCAACCGGTCCCGGACCGCCGCAAGCTCCGGGTGCGCACCGGGATGGGCGAATTCGGCGAGCACGCTGCGGTAGGCCGGAAGCGCCTGTGTCACCTTGTCGAATCCCCGTCCGGACTCGGCGCTGGCTTCGACGTAATCACGGGTCCGGCGCACCAGGGTCGAGCTGTTGCGCATGACCGGGCCGACGAAGACGGCCTCGCGTTTGATCTCCGGATCGAGGGCGAACAGCGATCCGTGGCCCGCCATCTGGGGCAGGCCCAGATCGACGAGGTAGCCGAAATCATCCGCTGCGAAACCCATTTCGAGGGACACCGGCCCGGTGCGCGCCGTGCCCTCCACCCGCCCGGCGCGGCGCGCCCCGGCGAGCTGCTCGGGACCCGCCCACAGCACCGACTCGAGTCCGCCCTCGCGGGCCAGCGACCCGATCACCTCGCCGCGCCCGCAATCGGCCAACAGCCGCAGCGCCCGGTACAGCGACGACTTACCCGTCCCGTTGGCGCCGGTCACGACGGTGAGTTGGGCCAGCGGCAGCACGATCTCGCGCAGCGAGCGGTATCCGCGGATGGCGACGGTGTGCAACACCTCAGTACCCGCCTTCCGGTGGGGCGAGTTCGAGCCGCACGCCCAGCAGCCGAACCGGGCGATCGAGTTCGAACTGGCCGAGTATCTCAAGGGCCGTCCGGGTGATGAGATCGGCGTCCACGGTCGGTTCGGGCAGCTTGCGGATCTTGGTCCTGGTGTAAAAGGTCTTCGTGCGGACCGTCACCGCGACGCGGGTGGCGACACGGTCTTGTGCAACGACGTCGGCGAGCGTCTGGTGCGCCAAATCGATGACGGCGGAGTTCATCTCGTCGCGTTCGGTGAGGTCACGCGGAAAGGTGGTGACGTGACTACGTGACCGAGGTACCCAGGGTTCTGCGCTGACGGTCGTGTCGCCGCCGCCCTTGGCGAGCAGCAGGATCCACAGCCCCGTCGTCGGGCCGAAGGCCTCGGTGAGCACGGTCGCGTCGGTACGGGCGAGATCGGCGACGGTGTCGATGCCCATGGCCGCAAGCTTTTTCGTCGTCTTCGGGCCGATGCCCCACAGGGCGTCGACGTCGCGGTCACCCATCACCGCCATCCAGTTCTCGTCGGTGAGTTGATAGACGCCCGAACCGGATTCGCGGCTCGGCTTGCCGAAGCCGGTCGCGACCTTGGCCCGCTGCTTGTTGTCGCTGATGCCGACCGAACACGACAGACTCGTCTCGGCGGCGATCACCTCGCGGATCCGCTGGGCGAACTCGAACGGGCTCTGCGAGTCGTCGAGCTCGGCCCCGACGTAGGCCTCGTCCCAGCCCCACACTTCCACGGGATGCCCGAAGTCCCGCAGCAGGCCCATGACCTCCGCGGAGGCCTCGTCGTAGGCGTCGGTGTCCAGCGGCAGGGACATCGCATCCGGACACTTGCGCGCTGCGGTGCGCAACGGCATGCCGGCTCGCACGCCGTAGGCGCGGGCCGGATACGACGCGCACGTGACGACCTTGCGGGGTTCGTACGGGTCGCCGTTGCCGCCGACGATGATCGGCAGGCCGGCGAGTCCCGGGTTGCGACGGATCTCGACGGCGGCCTGGAACTGGTCGAGATCCACGTGCAGGATCCAGCGTGTCATCGGATCCGTGTGCTCTTCGCTAGTGCCCACACAGCTTGCGGGCCACCGTTTCCCATGCATCGCCGAGCGATTCCAGCGTCGCCCCACGCTCGGTGAGTTGGTGCTGCACGTAGTCAGCGTCGAGCAGCGCCAGCAGCGCGGCGGCCTGCGCGTCGAGGTCACCCGTCGTATCCGCGGCCTCCAACAGCACCCGCACGTGGCGATGGTGCAGCCGCGCCGGCGCGTTGAACCGTGTCTGCGGGTCCCTGTTGGCGTCCGACAGCAGCGCGTGATGTTTGTGGACGAACGCCAATCGGTCCCGTCCGTAGGCCACCAGACGGTCGAGTGGGGGAGCGCCGGGGCCGAGGGGCGGGGGACCGAACAGGATCGATTCCTGGTGGGCTTTCTCGTCCTCGTCGAGCAGCACGATCATCAGCCCCGCGCGACTGCCGAAGCGGCGGAACAGCGTGCCCTTGCCCACGCCGGCCGCCGTGGCGATGTCGTCGGTCGTGACCGAATCGGCGCCGCGCTCGGCGATCAGGCGGCGCGCCGCATCGAGAAGTAGTGTCCGGTTACGGGCGGCGTCGCCGCGTTCGTGTGGAGTTTCGTCGGTGACCGACAACTCGTTGATGGGGCGAGGTGCGGCCATGTCAGCAGTTTAGTTCAGGCGGAATTATTCGGACTGTAGTCCGGTTCTGCTGTGCGAGGATCTTCACCGACGACGAAGGGATGAGAACAACGATGTCGGACACCTCGAACGTCAACGTGCTGGTGCTGCTGGGCAGCCTCCGGGCGGCGTCGATCAACCGGCAGCTGGTCGAGCTCGCGCTCGAAACCGCACCGGACGGCGCGCATCTGGAGTTCTTCGACCGGCTGGGTGAGCTGCCGTTCTACAACGAGGACATCGACAACGAGGACGTCGCCGAACCGGTGGTGGCGTTGCGCCAGGCCGCGGCC
>NZ_LZJE01000257.1:0-3274 GCF_001666865.1 Mycobacterium sp. E136 | reverse complement strand
CGGCGGCCAGGGACCGGCCCGCGAAGGCCGCGGCGTCCACCCGGTCGATCGGCGGATCACAGTCCATGACGGCGTCGAGTTCGACCTCGGGGTCCCGGCCCGACGGACCACGGGTGGGCTCACCGCGGGCGAACTGGTGCGCGGCCACCGCGTCGGCGCCGAACCGCGAGGCCACATCACTGCGGGACAGCGCGGCGAACTGTCCGATGTTGCGAATCCCCATGCGCCACAGCAGGTCCGCCAGATCTTCTCGACCGGGTGCGGCCAGGCTCGGTTCGGTGGCCAGCTGACGGATCGACAACGCCGACAGGAACACCGCGTCCTTTCCGGGCTCGACGATCCGCCCCGCGCGCGCAGCGAAGACCGCAGTGGGCAACTGGTCGGCGACCCCCACCTGGCATTCGGCACCGGCAGCGGCCACCGCATCGACCAACCGCTCGGCGGCGGCTTCTTCGGATCCGAAGTACCGGGCCGCGCCTCGTACCGGGAGCACCAGCAAGCCCGGCCGCAACACCTCGGCGCGCGGCACCAGGTCATCCACCGCGATCGTCACGTTCTCGAAATGGCGGGCGTCACGTGCCGGGTCGGCAGTGACCACATGCAGTTCCGGGCACCGCGCCTGCGCTTCCCGACGCCGCAACCCGCGTCGTACCCCCACTGCCCGCGCCGATGCCGAACAGGCGATGACCCGGTTTGCCAGGGTCACCGCGATCGGGGCGGTGGACGGCAGGTCGGCGGCCGCGGCGACGGCGGGCCAGTCCATGCACCAGATGGCGAGAACGCGCGACACTCATCCGCCTACCGCACGGACGGACCGCCCCCTGGCCCGGGTGGCCAGTCGGACCCGGCTGATGCGGCCGAACCCCGGACGTCCCTGCCCCGTGATCTCGTATCCGCACACCGAGGCCTCCAACCGGGCCGACGCCCCCTGCCAGTCGCCGCCGGTGACCAGCAGCGTGCAGCCCTTCTGACGGGCCCGCGCGACTATCGCCCGCGCGCGGGTGGCCGGCACCGACCGCCCGCCCAGGCCGAGCACCACCAGATCCATCCCATCCATCAGCACGGCGGCGACCTCGACCGGATCGGCGCCCGGTTCGGGGATGACCGCGATCCGGCTCAGGTCGGCGCCCATCTCCACGGCCGCCAGCAGGCCGACGTCGGGCTGGCCGACGATCGCGGCGTGGCCGCCCTCCGCCGTCACCGCCGCCACCATGCTCAGCGACAGCGACCGGGCACCCGACACCACCGCCACCGACCCGCGCGGCAACGGCGCGGGAAGGAGACCGTCCAGCGATTCGGGCATCGACAGCAAAGTTTCCGAGTCCGGAAGCGGCTCGGTGTTCGAAGCGGCTCCGCGTCGGCCCGCGCCCACCTTGCTGGATACCGCCGCGATCTTGCGACGCAAGTGTTCCACCTGTTCAGCGCGGGTAAGCTGACGCTGATCCAGGCTCACGGCAGCTGTCACAACAGCACCTCCTGCATCGTCCGACTCAGTAATATTTCGAACGTTTGTTCGATCTCCCGAGTAAACACCCGACCACCGACAGCGTCAAGCGCGCGAGGCTGTCCACCGTTTCACATTGCCGATTGATGACATTGACAAATGTCACCATTCGATGGTGCACTGAGGCGTGCTCAACGACGAGCCCGCTCTGCCGGCGCGCGGTTCCCTGCGCGCCCGCGGTGCGGCGACAATCAGCAGCCTTACCTTGCGCCAGATCAGCGCCGTCCTTCCGCCCGACCGGACCTGGGGTCTGTGGTGTTCGCGCCAGATCGTGGCCCGCGTGATGGACACCTTCGGACCGTCGCTGGCCGGCACCCGAGTGCGCCGCGTCGACACCCGGACGTCGCGCGGACACCGCGTCGTCGGCGAATGGGTCTACGGCGCCGGAGTACCTCGGCACCGCGTTGAGACGGCCATCTACTACATCCACGGCAGCGGCTACGCGCTCTGCTCGCCGCGGACCCACCGCCGCCTCACCTCGTGGCTGTCGAAGTCGACAGGCCTACCGGTCTTCAGCATCGACTACCGGCTCGCCCCGAGGTACCGATTCCCCACCGCCGCAGACGATGTCCGCACCGGTTGGGAGTGGTTGACCTCGGATCAGGGGTTGCGGCCGGGGCAGGTCGTCGTCGCCGGTGACTCCGCGGGAGGACACCTGGCTGTCGACCTGCTCCTGCAACCCGCAGCCGCGCATCCCGCGGCACTGGTGCTGCTGTCGCCTCTGCTGGATCTGACCTTTGAGCTGGCCCGAAGCCGTGAGCAAGTGCGCCGCGATCCCGCCATCCGCTCCCGCGACGCCCTACGCCTCGTCGAGTTGTATTGCACCGGAACTGAACCCACTCACAACCGGCTGCGTCTTGACGTCGCCTCGGGCCGCGCCATGCCGCCGACGCTGATCCAGGCCGGTGGCAACGAGATGCTGGCCGCCGACGCCATCGCGCTCGCCGACGCCATCCGCGCCGCCGGCGGTGCCTGTGCCCTCGAGGTGTGGCCCGACCAGGTGCACGTGTTCCAGGCACTACCCCGGTTGACCTCCGAGGCGGCCCCCGCCATGCGCAGGATCGCCGCGTTCATCTCGAAGTCGCTGCACGACTGCGACGCCGACCGGGTCGCGGGGTAGCCATGATCTTCGGACGCAGACGCAGCCGCAACGCCGACGCCGTCATCACCGGGGCCGGAAGCGGCATCGGTGCCGCCTTCGCCGCCGAACTCGTCCGCCGCGGCGGTCGGGTGGTGTGCAGCGACGTCGACGCGACCTCCGCCCGTGCCACCGCCGACGCCGTCAACGCTGCGGGCGGACAGGCGATCTCGGTGAAATGCGACGTCGCAGAACTCGACCATGTCCGGCGACTGGCCGATGAGGCGCAGACCTGGTTCGGCGGCGCCCCCACCCTCGTGATCAACAACGCCGGGGTCGGCGCAGGCGGACTGCCGATCGGCGAGACCGACATCGACGACTGGCGTTGGGTGCTCGACGTCAACCTGTGGGGCCCGATCCACGGCTGTCACGTGTTCGCACCGATCCTGAGGGACGCGCGATCCGCAGGCCAACCCCGCGGCATCATCAACGTCGCCTCAGCCGCCGCTTTCGGCGCAGCGCCGGGCATGGCGGCCTACAACGTCAGCAAGGCTGGGGTGTTGTCGCTGTCGGAGACCCTGGCCGCTGAACTCAGCGGCACCGGTGTCACCGTGACGGCTCTGTGCCCGACATTCGTCAAGACCAACATCATCAATTCAGGAGCGGAGGGTGGCGCTATCTCCGACCGATCC
>NZ_LZJE01000256.1:0-9920 GCF_001666865.1 Mycobacterium sp. E136 | reverse complement strand
CAGGGCGAGATCGTCGGTTTTTGGAAGCAGATCGTCAACAAGTCCGACGGCACCCAGGACGAGATCTACGGCATCGGGGGCAGCTGGTTCCGACTGACCGCCCAAGGGCAGGACGGGGCTCTGAAGATCGAGTGGCAGCGGGACTTCTTCGACTTCGGCCATGTGGCCAAGGGGTACGCGAAGCTCATCGAGTCCGGCGACCTGTCACCGGGGATGCAAAAGCGCATCGAGCGCTCACTGGCCGGGGAGAAGCTGCCCGGCTACTACCCCCTCGGCCAGGCACCGGCGTCGATCTGGTGACCCGGCCAAGCAGTTGATTGGGGGTGGGTGTGACCTACCTAACTACTGCCTCTAGTCTGAGGTCACCGGTACTAGCGGAAGGCACGTTGTGATGAAGACAAAAGGTGCTCTCATCTGGGAGTTCAACCAGCCCTGGTCGATCGAGGAGATCGAGATCGGCGACCCCGTCAAGGACGAGGTCAAGATTCAGATGGAAGCGTCGGGGATGTGCCACTCCGACCACCATCTGGTGACCGGCGGCATCCCGATGGGCGGTTTCCCGGTGCTGGGCGGACACGAGGGCGCGGGCATCGTGACCGAGGTCGGTCCGGGCGTCGAGGATCTCAAGCCCGGTGATCACGTCGTGTTGTCGTTCATTCCGTCGTGCGGCAGCTGTCCGTCGTGTCAGGCCGGAATGCGCAACCTCTGCGACCTGGGTGCCGGTCTTCTCGGCGGCACCGCCGTCTCCGACGGCACACACCGCATTCATGCCAAGGGACAGCCCGTCTTTCCGATGACGCTGCTCGGCACGTTCTCCCCGTACATGGTCGTGCACCGCAGCTCGGTCGTGAAGATCGACGAATCGATCCCGTTCGAGGTGGCCTGCCTGGTCGGCTGTGGTGTCACGACGGGTTACGGCTCCGCGGTGCGCAGCGGTGACATCCGGCCCGGCGAGGACGTCGCGATCGTCGGCGTGGGTGGTGTCGGCATGGGCGCACTGCAAGGTGCCGTCGCCGCGGGCGCACGCCGCATCTTCGCGATCGATCCAGTGGAGTGGAAGCGCGACCAAGCGCTGAAATTCGGTGCGACGCATGCGTATCCGGACTGGGAGTCGGCGATGGCCGGAATCGCCGAGGTCACCTGGGGCCTGATGGCCCACAAGGTCATCGTCACGGTCGGCGAGCTGCACGGCAAGGACGTCGACAACTACCTCAACCTCACCGCCAAGGGCGGCACCTGTGTGCTGACCGCGATCGGCAGCCTGCTCGACACCGAGGTGAACCTCAACCTGGCGATGCTGACCCTGATGCAGAAGCGCATACAGGGCACCATCTTCGGTGGCGGCAACCCGCACTACGACATCCCGCAGCTGCTGTCGATGTACAAGGCGGGCAAGCTGAACCTCGACGACATGATCACGCGCCAGTACAAGCTGGAGCAGATCAACGAGGGCTACCAGGACATGCTCGAGGGCCGCAACATCCGTGGCGTCATCCGCTACACCGACGACGACCGATAAGCGCGTGTCTGCCGAAACCGTGGAGAAGACACCGGCATTGGCCGCCTCCCACAATTCGTGGAAATGCGTGCATTCCCACGACAAGGAGGGCTGGCTGGGTCTGATGGCCGACGATGTCGTAATCGAGGATCCGATCGGGCAGTCGTTCACCAACCCGGATGGCACGGGAATCCGCGGAAAGGAGGCGGTGTCCGGTTTCTATGACGCCAACATCGCCTCCAATGACCTGCGGATCACCTGCGAGGAGACGTTTCCGTCCAGTTCGCCGCACGAAGTGGCTCATATCCTGGTGCTGCGCAGCAGGTTCGACAACGGGATGACCAGCACGGTGCGCGGAGTGTTCACCTACAAGGTCAACGATGCCGGGCTGCTCACGAACCTGCGCGGCTACTGGAACATGGACATGATGGAGTTCGGCCAGGCGGGCGGCCATCCGACGGATGGCAAGTAGCCCGTCCTCCCCCTACCCTTCGGGCGGGCGGTACCCCCAGCAGGGGCGGGGCGCGGTCGTCGTCGGCGGTTCGCGAGGTGTCGGGCTGGCGGTTGCGGAACTGCTTGCCGCCCATGGGGCGGGGGTCGTCGTCAACGGCCGTGATCCCGAGGTCGTAGCACAAGCGGCGCAACGTATTCCGAATGCCCGCGGGGTGGCCGGCTCGCCCGCCGATCCCGATGTAGCGGACTCACTCATCGACACGTGTGTTGAGGAGTTCGGGCGGATCGACATCCTGATCAACTGCGCGGGCGTCGCCGAGCCTGCCGGATCGTCGATTCTCACAGTCAGTTCGAGTGAGTTCCGCGAGTTGCTCGATGCGCATCTCACCACGACGTTCGAGACGTGTCGGGCGGCGGCACCGAGGATGGTCGCTCAAGGCGGCGGTGCGATCGTGAACACGAGTTCGTTCGCATTCCTGGGTGACTACGGCGGAACCGGCTATCCGGCGGGCAAGGGTGGCGTGAACGGCCTGACACTCGCGATTGCCGCCGAACTGAAGGAGCACCGGGTGCGCGCGAACGTCGTGTGCCCCGGCGCCAGGACGAGGATCTCGACCGGACCGGACTACGAAGCACAGATCGCAGATCTACACCGTCGCGGCCTGCTCGACGAGACCAGCATGCGCGGCGCCCTCGATGCTCCGCCGCCGGAGTACGTCGCGCCGACATACGCCTATCTGGCAAGCGACCTGGCCGCCGACGTGACGGGCCAGATCTTGATCGCCGCCGGCGGCTTCGTCGGACGCTTCGACAGGCCGACGCCGACGATCCTCGCCTACCGTGACCACAACGACAGTCCGCCGTGGTCGGTCACCGAGATCCACGAGCACATTCGCTGACAAGCGCCATACCGCGGTTTCGTGGTCCACGCCCCGGTCGGCGTAAGCGGTCGGGCTCCTGCCATGCTTGAGGTCATGGCGAGCGTCTTCACCAAGATCATCAACGGCGAGCTTCCCGGCCGATTCGTCTACGAAGACGACGAGATCGTCGCGTTCCTGACCATCGCGCCAATCACCCAGGGCCACACGCTCGTTGTGCCCCGCTCCGAAATCGACAACTGGCAGGACGTCGACTCCGCGGCCTTCGGCAAGGTCATGCAGGTGGCTCAGCTCATCGGCAAGGCTGTGGTCAAGGCGTTTCCTGCCGAACGCGCCGGTGTCATCATCGCCGGCCTGGAAGTGCCGCACCTGCATGTGCACGTCTTCCCGACCAGCGACCTCGCCGACTTCGGATTCGCCAACGCCGATCCCAACCCGTCGCCGGAATCGCTCGACGAGGCCCAGGCCAAGATCAAGGCCGCGCTGGCTCAGCTGACCTGAGCCGTCACCTCGGCAATCCGCGGCAGGCTGACCGTGAACGTGCAGCCGCGTCCAGGAGCGGTCGCGACGTCGACCGTTCCGCCGTGGGCGAGAACCAGCGAATCGACGATCGACAAACCCAACCCGGTGCCGCCGCTGGCCCGCGTCCGCGACGAATCCGCGCGATAGAACCGCTCGAAAACCCGTTGCGCATCGTCGGACGTCATCCCCGGCCCTTCATCGCAGACCTCCAGCACCGCACGGTCGCGCAGGGTCCCCACCCGCACTGTGACACCGGCGTCTTCGGGGGTGTGCTGCAGGGCGTTCGCCATGAGGTTGCCCAGCACCTGACGCAACCGGGCCTCATCGCCGAGCACCTCCGGAGTGCCCGGCCCCTCGAGCACCTCCATCGTGATCGTCCGCTTGGGCGCGATGGACTGGGCGTCGTGCACGGCGTCGGTGGCCAACGTCAGCAGATCGACGCGCCGGCGTTCGAGGGGACGCTGAGCGTCGAGGCGCGCGAGCAGCAGCAGATCCTCGACGAGCAGCCCCATCCGACTGGACTCGCTTTCGATGCGGCTCATCAGCATCTCGATATCGCGGGCCGCGCCCTGCCGGTACAGCTCGGCGAAGCCTCGGATCGTGGTCAGCGGGGTGCGCAACTCGTGGCTGGCGTCGGTGATGAACCGCCGCATCCGCTCCTCTGAACGGCGGGCCTGCTCGGCCGACGCCTCCGACGCCGCCATCGCCGTCTGGATCTGGGAGAGCATGCCGTTGAGCGCCAACGACAGTCGGCCCACCTCCGTTCGCGGATCACGCTGCGGCACACGCCGATCGAAATCCCCCGCCGCGATCGCCGCCGCCGTCCGCTCGACCTCGACCAGCGGCCGCAGGCTGCGATGCACCACCGCATAGCCGGCCACGCCGAGCACCAGCAGTACCGCCAAACCGATTCCCACCTGCGCGTACATCAGCTCGCGCACCGTGGTCTGCACGTCGGAGAAGTCGATGGCCACAGTAACGACACCCTCGGGACTGCGCACCGTCATCGCGCGCCACTGCACACCCGACCCGTCGAGTGAGCCGACGGTTACCGGTTCCGGGCCGACGTCGTTGTCCGGCGGCAGCGCCGGCTCAGCGTCGCGGTCGTTGACCGCGATCCAGATATGCCCGTCGGCGCCGACGCCGCGGACGTAGAAGTTCGTGGGCGGCCGGGCGGGGTTCGGGCTCTCCAACGCGTCGCTGGAACCCCGGCGCGGCGCCTGGGCCCACCCCCGCGATGCGTCGAGCAACTCCTGGTCGACGCGATTGCTCAAGGTGTGGCGCAGGATCGTGGTGACCGCCACTCCGGACGCCAGCAGGCCGCACGCCACCAGCAAGAGGGTCGCCGCCACCAGGCCCACCCTCAGCGGCACGCGCCCGATCATCTATCCATTGTCGGCGTTCTTCGTCACCGCGGCTCGCGAAGCACGTACCCCACGCCGCGCAGCGTGTGCAGTAAGCGCTTCTCGCCCGTGTCGATCTTGCGTCGCAGGTAGGAGACGTATGACTCGACGACGTTGACGTCGCCGCCGAAGTCGTAGCGCCAGACGTGGTCGAGGATCTTGGGCTTCGACAGCACCGTCCCGGCATTGATGATGAAGTACCGCAGCAGCGTGAACTCCGTCGGCGACAACGACACCGGCTCCCCGTCCTTCCACACTTCGTGCGTGTCTTCGTCCAGTTCGATGTCGGCGAAGGTCAGCCGGGAATTGCGGGGCTCCTCGACGCCGCGCCCCGAGCGGCGCAGGATCACCCGCAGGCGGGCCACCACTTCCTCGAGGCTGAACGGTTTGGTCACATAGTCGTCGCCGCCGAGCGTGAGGCCGGCGATCTTGTCTTGGAGAGAGTCGCGCGCGGTCAGGAACAACGCCGGCGCGTCGATACCGTCGGCGCGCAGCCGGCGCAGCAGGCCGAAGCCGTCCATGCCGGGCATCATCACGTCGAGGATGACGGCGTCCGGGCGTACTTCGCGCGCCCTGTCCAGCGCGGCGGGTCCGTTGGAGGCGGTGTAGACCTCGAACCCCTGAAACTTCAGGCTGACGGACAGGAGCTCGACGATGTTGGCCTCGTCGTCCACGACGAGGACCTTGGCCTCCGGTGTGTTCTCGGGTAATGCAGGCATGGCCACTCCATCACTGTCCGCCTCTTCACTGGCGAGGTTCCTGCGAGCAGGCTGTGTACTTCCTGTGAGTTCTTGATCTTGCGCCGTCCATAGACTGAGGTGATGAACTTCGGCAAAGCGCTGACCGATATCGCGACCGCGCCTGCGAAAGCCGCCCTGGCGGTCGCCGACGCGGGGCTCGCCATGGCGACGGGCGCGGTGAGCATGGCGCAGCGCACGCTCGGCGAGACCACGGATGGGAGCGCCGGCCCGGCGTCGTTTGCGACCATGCTCGGCCTCAACGACGCCGTCGAGCGCGCGAACCGGTTGGCCCGGCTGATGGACGACGACGCCCCGCTGGGCCGGGCGCTCGCACCCAACGGCCCGCTCGACCGGCTGCTGCGTCCAGGTGGCCTGGTCGATCAGCTGACCACCGAGGGTGGCCTGCTGGACCGGATGACCGCCGAGAACGGCGCCGTCGCCCGGGCCGTCGCGCCGGGCGGGCTGGTGGACCAGCTGATGGCGGAGGGCGGCCTCGCGGATCGGATGACCACCGACGACGGTGCCTTGTCGCGCGTGATCGCACCGGGCGGGCTCGCCGATCAGCTTCTGGCCAACGACGGTCTGGTGGAACGGGTGCTGCGCGAGGACGGCGTGGCGGACCGCCTGCTCGCCGAGGGTGGACTCTTGGACACCCTGACCGATCCGGACGGACCGCTGCTGAAGCTGGCCGACGTCGCGGACACGCTGAACCGGCTGGCTCCGGGGCTCGAAGCGCTCGCGCCGACGATCGACGCGCTGCACGACGCGGTCGTGACATTGAGCCAGGTCGTCAACCCGCTCAGCAATATCGCCGACCGGATCCCGCTGCCCGGTCGCAGGCCGCGCGCCCGGTCGTCGTCACGGACGGTGACGTCTCAACGCATCATCGACGTCGAGGAGTGAGCTCAGGCGTCGGCTTCGATGGTCTGAATCGCCTCTGACACGCTCTCGGGTGTCGGCGGCTGGTCCTCGGGCTGCCACCGCTGCAGCAACAGCACCGTCGCACCGCGCAGCATCCGGACATAGTCGTCGACGTCGCTTTTCTTGTAGGACTCGATGCGCGACGCGATGTCGGGCACCAGCGGCTTGATGGCGGTGGCGATGCTAAGGCCGAGGCCACCTTCGGTGCTCGCGCTCTCGTCGAGCAGCGTCAGCAGCCGTTCCACACGCGGGCGCGGCAGCCCCGGATATACATCGGAGAAGTCGCTGAGCAGATCGTCCTTGACAGTCACGGGCAGCGGAGTTCCCCGAACCGACGACCCGATAAACTCGAGGCCCGCAGGCCTCCTTCAGTAAGACGACCCGTTGGCGTAGCGCTTTCGCCGGTAAAACCGACCGTTGCCTCGATTCTTCGCTTTATAGGTCGGGAGTTGACTGTCGCAGTTCGGACACACCAGCCGCAGATTCTCACGATGATTGTTCGTCGCATCGCCATCTATGTGGTCGATGATTAACGCGAGGCTTGAACCATTCCACTGAGAATCTATGCCACAGATGGCGCAACATTCGCCCTGTTGCTCGAGGAGGTACTCCCGAACATAGTTGCCCTGGTAAGAAATCCGGCCACAGGTACCGGCCTCAAGCCAAGATTCTAGAAGTAACCGACGCCGATGAGCCTGCTGACATGAATTGGAGCAGAACACTTTCTGGCTACGACCTGTCAATTCACAGCCGCAGCCCGGACACGTCCTCGCCATAACGCGACCGTAAACAGGAGGGCGGACAAGTGAAGAGCCGCGTGAGAGACTCGAACTCTCGACATTCGCTTTACAAGAGCGATGCTCTACCATCTGAGCTAACGCGGCCGGCTCGCTAGAACCCTGGTCATTCTACGGCGTGATGTTGTCTGGAAATGCACGGTACGGCTGTCGTGGGCGTTCAGGCTGCTGAGCGGGGCAGTTGAGCATCTCAACAGCCTCACCCTCGCTGCCCGCGCTATCGCCGTACACGGCCAGCCGGTATTCGCCCAAGAAGTCCCAGGCCAGCCGCGTCGTCGATACGATGAGACAACCTGGAACGAGGTTGTCATGTCCGATTCGACCGCCGATTATCCGCTCGAATTCACCCGAACTCAGGCGCCCACCGGCGGCGCCGGTGTAAGCGAGACTCGCACCAATACATACGAGGCGTCCTTCGCCGTGGGCAGTCCGTCAAGCCGCCTCACGCAGATTCAGGTCGGTCAGCAACTCGACGACTTCGATCTCCTGCTCGAACTGGGCAGCGGTGCATTCGCGAGAGTCTTTCTCGCCCGGCAACGATCGATGCAACGGCTGGTGGCGGTCAAAATCTCGGCGAACGAGGGCCATGAGCCGCAGACCCTGGCCCAGTTGGATCACGACTACATCGTCCGGGTTTTCGACCAGCGCATCCTGCGTGAACAGAACTGGCGGCTGTTGTATATGCAATACCTGCCCGGCGGGACGCTGCTCGAGGTCGTCAAGACGATTCATCGCGGAACAGAGCCGCCGGACACCGGTCAGACGCTGCTCGACGCGGTCGACAACGCACTGGAGGCGCGAGGGGGAATCCGCCCGACGGAGTCATCTACCCGCACCGAGCTCGCCGCGCTCCCCTGGCCCGACACCGTCGCGTGGATCGGGAAACGGCTCGCTCAGGCGTTGGACTATGCGAATTCACGGGGCGTGCTTCACCGCGATATCAAGCTGGCGAACGTCCTCCTCGCGTCCGACGGCACGCCAAAACTCGCGGACTTCAACATCAGCTTCGCCCGAAATGTCACGGGCGCAAGCCCCTTCGAATATTTCGGCGGCTCACTTTCGTACATGTCCCCAGAGCAACTCATCGCCTGTCAGCCCGGCCATACCCTCGATATGGCGGCCCTCGACGCCCGTAGCGACATCTACTCTCTCGCCGTCGTGTTGTGGGAGCTATTGACCGGCCAAAAGCCGTTTGATGACTCCGCGGCACACGCTGCTCGTGGGAACTCCGCTGGACCCATCGGCGATACCACCGCGCTCGAGCTGATGCTGACCACACGCGTGCATGGGGTCCAGCCTGCGGCGATCGCAGCTCTGCCTGCGAACTGTCCTTCCGCTTTGCAGAGAGTTCTGATGAAGGCATTGAGCGCCGACCGTGATCAGCGTTGGGCGTCGGGCGCCGAAGTCGCCGAGCAGCTCCAACTCTGTCTTGATCCGCAAGCTCGTGAGCTGGTCGATCCGCCTGCCCGAAGCTGGCGGCTGCGACTACGACCGTTCTTTGTGCCAATCGCCTTCCTGGCCATCATGATTCCCAACCTGTTGGCCAGCGCGTACAACATCCAGCACAACCAACTGCTCATCGTCAGCCAGCTTTCCGAGCAGGCGCAGGGCCGGTTCATGTTGGTCACCACGGTTGTCAACGTGGTGTTCTTCCCGCTCGGCGCTGCCGTGCTGCTCTACTGGTATCGCTACATCATCCTGGTCCCACGCCGCCTGCGGCAGGGGCTGGCGCCGCCCGCAGAAACCTTGGCCCGCGCACGCCACGACTGTCTTGTCGCAGGCGATCGGGCAGTGTTCATCGTGTTCGGTCTGTGGTTGCTGTCAGGTCTGACATTCCCGTTGACCATGCAGTTTGCCGCGGGCGGGATACCTGGTAGGTCTGCGATTCACTTCTTCGGGTCCCTCACGATGTGTGGCGCTATCGCGATCGCGTACCCGTTCTTTCTGTTCACCTTCTACATCGTGCGCAGCGTTTATCCGGAGCTGGTCGCACACGGACAGACGAATCCGCGGGAAGGCGAACAGCTAAGAGCACTCAACCGCCGACTACCCCGCTATCTGGCGGTTGCGGCATCTGTACCGTTGTTCGGCGTCGTCGCCGTGACCTTCCTGACTCCTGCCGAGATCGCGAAGGTCATAGTGGCGATCCGCGTTTTGTGCGTCGGGGGAATCGCCGGTTTCGTGCTCGCATATTGGCTGTCAAGGCAGATCGAATCGGACATCCGAGCACTCGAGAGAGTGATACGCAAGCGAGCACCACATTAGCCTGCGCCTCAGCTCGCGGCGGCAAGGACCGATTCCTTGACCTGACTTCGCAAGGCCTCCAACGCTTTCGCGAGCAGCCGCGAGACATGCATCTGAAAACAGCCGATCTGCGCGGCGATCTGGCTCTGCGTCATGTCCTCGAAGAAGCGCAACGTCAGCACCTCACGCTGTTTGTCGGGCAGGGCGGCGATCAGCGGCCGCACGGTCTCGACGTCGAGCACCTTCTCGTAACCGGCGTCGTCGCTGCCGAATCCATCCCCGATGGATGCCGAATCGTCGTCACGCATCGCCGGGATATCGGTCGACAACGTCGAATAGTTGGAGCCGGCGATAGCCGCCTGCACCACCTGCTCGCGGTCGACACCGAGGTGCTCGGCGATCTCGGTCGCGGTCGGCGCGCGGTTCAGACCCTGCGCCAGCGTGGCGGTCGCCTTGTTGACCCT
>NZ_LZJE01000255.1:0-7102 GCF_001666865.1 Mycobacterium sp. E136 | reverse complement strand
AACGTCGGCGCTGTGTGATCAGACGTCGGCCTCGGCCGCCAAGGAACTGGCCGACCTGTCCGATCCGCTGCTCGACGTGCTGGCCGAGCGCCACCACCGCCGCGAACGCCCACTCTTCGTCTCGTAGCCCCGAAAGGACGTCATGCCACCGCATTTCATCGACGGCGAGCCGCACCACCATGTCGAGCGGCCCAGGCGTTCGCGCCAACCGGGGGAACCACTGCGCATCGGCGTCGGCGGTCCGGTCGGATCGGGTAAGACCGCACTGGTCGCTGCGCTGTGCCGGCAGTTTCGCGAGGAACTGTCGCTGGCGGTGCTGACCAACGACATCTACACCACCGAGGACGCCGACTTCCTGCGCCGCCACGCCGTGTTGCCCGACGAGCGGATCGCGGCGGTTCAGACGGGCGGGTGTCCGCACACCGCGATCCGCGACGACATCACCGCCAACCTCGATGCGATCGACGACCTGATCGCCGGAAACGACCGGCTGGACCTGATCCTCGTCGAATCCGGCGGCGACAACCTCACCGCGACGTTCTCGTCGGGTCTGGTCGACGTCCAGATCTTCGTCGTCGATGTGGCCGGCGGCGACAAGGTCCCCCGCAAGGGCGGGCCCGGGGTGACCTACTCGGACCTGTTGGTGATCAACAAGACCGATCTCGCCCCGATGGTCGGGGCGGACCTCGACGTGATGCGCCGCGACGCGGCGGCCGTGCGCGGCGAGCGGCCCTTCGTGATGATCTCGCTGACCGACGATCCCGCGGCCTCCCCGGTGCTGAACTGGGTGCGCGAACAGTTGCGGGTGCCGGTCTAGTGCGATCCGAGGTGCTGATCGTCGCGCGCCGCGACCGTCGGCCGCGCATCGAATGCACCGGTGGGCTGGCGGCACGGCTCACCGGGCCCGACACCGTCCACCTGGTGTCGGCGGCGGCGACGCCGCTGGGGGGAGACGTGCTGCACTTCCGCGTCGTCGTGGAATCCGGCGCCCGGCTGCGGATACGCACCGCTGCGGCGACGGTAGCGCTGCCGGGTTCGGAAACCCCTGACTCTCATGCGATCTGGGATCTCGACGTGGCCGGCGAGCTGGACCTCGACCCCGAACCCACGGTGGTGGCCGCGGCCTCGCGTCACCAAAGCTCGATTCGGCTCGAGCTCGGCGCCTCCGGGCGCGTGAAGTTGCGTGAACGGGTGCAGATCGGCAGATCCGGTGAGCGGCAGGGGTTCTGGTCGGGCTCGCTGCACGCCGAGGTCGACGGCACACCGCTGCTGCGTCACCGCATCGAACTCGGCAGGGGATCGGTCGCCGACGACGAGATCGACACACCCATGGCCGCGATCAGCGAACTGAGCTATCCCGACGTCGACACCGAAACCACCGGCACGCCGCTGGCATTGGCCGCGGGCGGTTGCCTGACGACATGGCAGGGTCCGCGGCTCTAGCCGGCGACCTTCTCGGTGTCTCGCACCCCGGCGGCGATCTCTTCGAGTTCTTCGATCCGGGTGCGGGCGTAGGCCTGCTGTTCGGTGATGGTGAGGTTGCCGCGCTGCGTCGACAGGAACGTCACCGTCCAGTGCAGCAGCGTGGTGATCTTGCGCCGGAAGCCGACCAGGTAGACGAGGTGCAGCACCAGCCAGGCCAGCCACGCGATGAACCCGCCGAACTCCAGCGGGCCGATCTTGGCGACCGCCGAGAACCGCGACACCGTGGCCATCGAGCCCTTGTCGAAGTACTGGAACGGCTCGCGCTGGCTGGGATCGGCGCCCTTGAGTTCGGCCCTGATCGCGTTGGCGGCGTACCTGCCGCCCTGGATCGCGCCCTGCGCCTGTCCGGGAACGCCCTCGACGTGCGCCATGTCGCCCACCACGAACACGTTCGGATGTCCGGGCAGCGTCAGATCGGGTTGCACCAGCACGCGACCGGCCCGGTCGACCTCGGCCTCGGACTGTTCGGCGAGGTCGCGGCCCAGCGGGCTGGCGGCCACGCCCGCCGACCACACCTTCGTCGCGGATTCGATCCGCCGGATCGTGCCGTCGGAGTCCTTGACCGTGATGCCGTTGCGGTCGACGTCGGTGACCATCGCCCCGAGCTGGATGTCGACGCCCATCTTCTCCAGCCGCGTCTGGGCCTTCTTGCCGAGCTTCTCGCCCATCGGGGGCAGCACCGCAGGCGCCGCATCGAGGAGGATCACCCGCGCGGTCGTCGAATCGATGTGGCGGAACGCGCCTTTGAGCGTGTGATCGGCCAATTCGGCGATTTGCCCGGCCATTTCGACTCCGGTCGGGCCGGCGCCCACCACGGTGAACGTCAACAGCTTCTCGCGCCGGGCCGGGTCGCTCGACCGCTCCGCCTGCTCGAAGGCGCTGAGGATGCGCGCACGCAATTCGAGGGCGTCGTCGATGGACTTCATGCCCGGCGCCCACTCGGCGAAGTGATCGTTTCCGAAATAGGACTGACCCGCGCCGGCGGCGACGATGAGCGTGTCGTACGGCGTGACGTAGGTATGGCCCAGCAGCTCCGACTTGACCGTCCGATTGGCCAGATCGATGTGAGTGACGTCGCCGAGCAGCACTTGGCAGTTCTTCTGCTTGCGCAGGATCATCCGCGTCGGCGGCGCGATCTCGCCCGAGGGAATGATGCCGGTCGCCACCTGGTACAGCAGCGGCTGGAACAGGTGGTGGGTGGTCTTGGCAATCAGCTTGACGTCGACGTCGGCCCGCTTGAGCTTCTTGGCAGCGGTCAACCCGCCGAACCCTGACCCGATGATGACGACCTTGTGCCGATCAGATGCAGTGGCTCCGGGATGGCTCATATTGGGCTCCTCGACGGTGCTTCCACGTGCAGTTCTCTACCCGTAACGGTAGTCGCCTGAACACCGGATCGGGGAACAGGTTTGCTGTGTTATATCCCACCCGGGGAACCCGGTCATCGCCCGCCCCGGCTCGGATCACAGGCCGAGCGCGGGTCGAAGCGCTTCGGCCACCGCCGTGACGCCGCCCGGCTGGTATCCGTTGAGGCTCGTCACCGGGCTCAGGATCACGCCGTTGACCCCAGCGTCGAGCACCTTCGTCTTGATCTGCTCGGCGACCTGCTCGGCGCTGCCGAAGACGGCTTGCTGCTTGTAGTCGTCGGGGATGACGTCGCCCGTGATGTTCTCGTCGATGATCGCGACGACGAGCATGCTGGTCTCGAGGGTCGCCGGGTCGCGGCCGATGTCCTCGCAGCGCTCCTTGACCACCTGCACCTTGCGGGGCAGCTCGTCGAACCCGGCGATGATGTTGAGGTGGTCGAAGTGCTTGGCCGCCAAGGGGATGGTCTTCTTCTCACCGCTGCCGCCGATCATCAGCGGGATGTGGTCGCGGAAGCGCGGCTCTGCCACCGCCTCCTTGGCCCGGTAGTACTTGCCCTCGAACGTCGGCCGATCACCCTCGAGCATCGGCAGGATGATCTGCAGCGCCTCGCCGAGCTTGTTGAAACGGTCGGTGAAGGTGCCGAATTCGTATCCGAGGCTGTCGTGTTCGAGCTCGTACCAGCCGGTGCCGATGCCGAGAATCGCGCGGCCCTGGCTGATCACGTCCAGCGTCGTGATCGCCTTCGCCAACAGCGTCGGGTTGCGGTAGGTGTTGCCGGTGACGAGGGTGCCGAGCTGGACGCGTTCGGTCGCGGCGGCCAGGCCGCCCAGCGCCGTGTACGCCTCGAGCATGGGCTGGTCCGGCGTGCCGAGCCCGGGCAGTTGGTAGAAGTGGTCCATCACGAAGACCGAGTCGAAGCCGGCGGCCTCGGCTTCCTGCGCCTGCGCGATCACGGTGGGGAAGATCTCCGCGACGCCGGTGCCGTACGAGAAGTTCGGGATCTGGAGTCCGAGTTTGATGGTCATGGGAGCACGTAACCACACCTAAGCGGAGCGGTCACCCCGTTTAGCTCCGGGCGAACATCGGAATAATCAGCCGAAGTTTGCGAGTGCACCCTTGCTGACGTGCAGGATCTGCCCGGTGATGTGGCGCGCCGCCGGCGTGGTGAGGAACAGGGCCAGGCGCGCGATCTCGTCGGCGACCGGCGGAGGCGTGCGTGACAGGCCCTCGTAACCGGGCTCGGCGCTGCGGCCGGACGCCACCGCGTTGACGGTGATACCGCGCGTGCCGAAATGCTCCGCCTGCCCGGCGGTCCAGTCGACGAGCGCGGCCTTGATAGCCGCGTCGGCGCTGCCCACGGCCGGGTTCTCGGGAACCACGTTGACGATCGAACCGCCCGAGCGCAGGTGGTCGCCGAGGATCTGCACCGTCAGCACCGCCGACACCACGGTCGAATCCAGCGCCGCACGCCACGCCCTGGCCAGGTCGGACATCGAGTAGGTGCGCGGATCCCCGCCGTCCCAACCGGGCGCGGGCACGTTGACGATCGTGTCGAGGTGGTGGGGGAACTGCGATCGCGCCGCTTCCAGGCTGTCGGGATCGGTGTTGTCGAGCACGATCGCGTCGACGTCGAGCTCCTTGGCGGCGACCTCGAGTTCGTCGCGGCGGGCGCCCGCGATCACGACGCGGTGACCGGCATCCCGGAAGCCTTCGGCGATCGTGCGACCCAGATCGGTGTCACCTGCGGTGACGAGCACCTCCATCGCGAGGACCTCCCTGAAGTGTTCGACGCTGAACCCAGCGATTCCCCCGCAATGTTACTGGACAGTAGCTACAGCACGAAACCGGCGCGCAGGGCCATGTCCCATAGGGTTTGGCCTGTGAGGTGGGAGGCCGTTGAGTAATCCGGCTGGTCTGCCGCGCTGGCTCTATCTGCCCGCCGCGGCGGGCGCGTTGTTCGTCGTGGTGCCGCTCGTCGCGATCGCGACCAGGGTCGACTGGCCGAACATCGCGGCGCTGATCACGAGCGAGTCCTCGGTCGCCGCGCTGCTGCTGAGCCTGCGAACCGCGACGGCCAGCACCGTGCTGTGCCTTGTGCTCGGCGTGCCGATGGCGCTGGTGCTCGCGCGCAGCGACAGCCGCCTCGTGCGGGCCGCGCGACCGCTGATCCTGCTTCCGCTGGTGCTGCCGCCGGTGGTGGGTGGGATCGCGCTGCTGTACGCGTTCGGCCGCCTCGGGCTGATCGGTGAGCATCTGCAGGCGGCCGGCATACAGATCGCGTTCACGACGACCGCCGTCGTCCTCGCGCAGACGTTCGTGTCGCTGCCCTTCCTGGTCATCGCGCTCGAAGGGGCCGCGCGCACGGCCGGGACCGGTTACGAGACCGTCGCCGCCACGCTCGGCGCCCGGCCGTCGCGGGTGTGGTGGCGCGTGACGCTCCCGCTGCTCAGACCGGGTTTGGTGTCCGGCGCCGTGCTGGCCTTCGCCCGGGCACTCGGCGAGTTCGGGGCGACGCTGACGTTCGCCGGGTCCCGCGAGGGCGTCACCCGCACCTTGCCGCTGGAGATCTACCTACAGCGCGAGAGCGACCCCGACGCGGCGGTTGCGCTGTCGCTGCTGCTCGTGCTGGTGGCCGCGGTCGTGGTGCTGGGTTTGGGAAGTCGACGGTTGCGAGGCGACAGCGCGTGGAGTGCACCGTGACCGGCATCAGCCTGCGCGCGGTCGTCGATCGGCGCGGGGTCGACGTCGCGTTCGACGTGGCCGCCGGTGAGGTGCTGGCCGTGCTCGGCCCCAACGGCGCGGGCAAGTCAACGGCCCTGCACGTCATCGCGGGGCTGATACGGCCCGACGACGGCGTCGTGCGGGTGGGGCAGCGGGTGCTCACCGACACCGCGGCCGGAGTCCACGTCGCGACCCACAACCGTCGCGTGGGGCTGCTTCTGCAGGATCCGCTGCTGTTTCCGCATCTCGACGTCGCCGCCAACGTCGCCTTCCCGCCCGGCAGCACGCGGCCCGAGCACTGGCTCGCCGAGGTCGACGCGGCGGGCCTGGCCGGCCGCAGGCCGCGCGAACTGTCGGGCGGTGAGGCGCAGCGCGTTGCGCTGGCGCGTGCCCTGGCCGCCGAACCCGACGTGCTGTTGCTCGACGAGCCGTTGGCCGGCCTCGACGTGACGGCGGCCGCCGCGATCCGCAAGGTGCTGCGCAGGGTGCTCGCGCGCGACGGACGGTCGGCGGTGATGGTGACGCATGACCTGCTCGACGTGGTCACGCTCGCCGATCGGGTGGTGGTGATCGAATCCGGTCGTATCGTCGAAAGCGGTTCCGCCACAACGGTATTAGCCTCTCCTCGGAGTGGCTTCGGAGCGCGGCTGGCGGGGGTCAACCTGGTACGCGGCACGGCGGACCGCGACGGCGCCCTGGTCACCGAGTGGGGTGTCGCGTGGCACGGGAACGCGGCATCGGACGTGGAGGCGGGTCGGCCCGCGGTGGCGCTGTTCCACCCGGCGGCGGTCGCGGTGTACCGCGAGCGGCCGCACGGGAGCCCCCGCAACACCGTCGAGGTAACGGTTGCCGAACTCGACGGCCGCGGCCCGGCCATCCGGGTGCGGGCCGAGGAGCAGCCCGACGGCGGTCCCGGCATCGCCGCTGACATCACCCCGGACTCCGCGGCCGAGCTGCGGCTCGCTCCCGGCGAACGGGTGATCTTCGCGGTCAAGGCCCAAGAGGTCGCCGTGCATCCAGCCCAGTAACAGATACCGGAGCCAGTGCGAAACACAGTCGAATCACCGGCGTCGACAGCGGTTCGGCCACCTCGCGGCACGCGCGGGGATGCCACGGTGCCAGCAAATCATGTCTACCGTAGCTATCACGGCCTTTCAGGCTCCCAGCTATGCCACAATTAAGCACATTCTTAGCAATTCACACTTGCGTCACGGCGGTAACACGGTAGTTTCTTCCCCATGGATCAGCCGGATGCGATTACCTCCCCGCGCAAGGGGCTCTCGAGGACCTTGGCGGCCGCGGCGTTGACCGGGGCGACGGCGCTGGCGCTGGCGCTGCCGACGGTGGCCCAGGCGCAGCCCGAGCCGACACCCGCGCCGCCGCCTCCGCCGCCGACGGGTAACACCTTCCTGCAGGGACCGCCGCCGCCGCCGGCCCCGGGAGCGCCTGCGCCCGCTCCTGCCCCTGGCGCCCCGGCGCCCGCGCCGGGAGCTCCGGCCCCCGCACCGGCGCCGGGCGCCCCCGCACC
>NZ_LZJE01000254.1:0-865 GCF_001666865.1 Mycobacterium sp. E136 | reverse complement strand
ACGACATCGCCGACATCCTGCCACTGACCCCCCTCCAACAAGGACTGCTCTACCACACCAAAACCACCCAAGGGAACGACGATTCGTACGCGGTGCAGCTGGCGATCTCATTCAGCGGCGCCCTCGACGCTCGTCGGTTGCGCGAGGCAATGACCGTTGTGGTCAGACGCCATCCGAACCTGGCGGCCCGGTTCCACATACAGTTCGACACCCCGGTACAAGCGATCCCGTCCGCCCCCGCGCCTGGCTGGCGGTACGTCGACCTGCAAGCGGGGAACATCGACGAGCAGATCCAACGCGTGTGCCTCGAGGAGCGTGCCGCAGTCTGCAAGCTCGATGAAGCCCCGGTCTTCCGGGCAACGTTGATCCGCACCGCATCCGATCAGCACCGGTTCGTGCTGACCTTCCACCACATCGTGATGGACGGCTGGTCGCTACCGATCCTGCTGGGCGAGATCTTCGCCAGCTATCACGGCAACCGACTACCCCCACCCACCCCGTACCGCGCCTTCACCGCCTGGCTGGCCGGTCGTGATCTCGACGCCGCAGAGAACGCATGGCGAGAGGTGTTGGCCGACCTGGAAAGTCCTACGCTGGTCGGCCGGTCAGGCCGGTTGGCGTTGGGACGCCAAGGCGTGGAATCGTTCCGGCTCTCCGAGGAAACCACGCGGGCCATCGGCGAGTTGGCTCGCTCACACCGCACGACCGTCAACATCGTGCTGCAATCCGCATGGGCTCAGTTGCTGATGTGGTTGACCGGCCGACACGACGTTGCCTTCGGTGTCGTGGTTTCGGGTAGACCCGCCGATGTGTCCGGCGCCGAATCCATGGTCGGACTCCTGATCAACACCGTGCCGGTACGCGC
>NZ_LZJE01000253.1:0-721 GCF_001666865.1 Mycobacterium sp. E136 | reverse complement strand
ATCGAGTCCCTGCCCTCCGTCGAAGCCGACCGTCAGGCAGACTCAACCCCGTAACACCTGCTCACTTTTCGACCGGAACTACCTGCTCAATTTTCGACCGGAACCGACAGGATGAGTGGGTCGAGGACTACAACACCAACCGACCGCACCAGTCGCTGAAGATGGACATCCCTGCCCAGCGCTTCACCGCCGGGGCGCCGGCAGCGTCGCCGTCGACCTCGCAATCGGCTCGAGCGCACCAACGACAGGGCTCAGATTGGGTGTCACGCAGGGTCACCACCAACGGGGTGGTCTGCGTGTCATGGCAGCAGGTTTGCATCGGCCAACACTGGGCCGGACAACGCTGCGATGTCCACGTCGACGGCAACCTTCTGCGGTTCTGGGTCGGTGATGAACTGGTCAAAACCGCCCCCCGCACCAGTCACGGCGAGGTACGAAACAAGCGGGCCCTACGCAGAAGCGGTCAGGGCTGACACAACACAAGAGTGTCAAGGATCAACCGACACAGAAACGTCAACGATCAACCGACTCTGAACAGGGGCAGGTTGCGTCCACCAAGGTGGTGTACGAGTCGGGACCTGATTAGCGGTGCCGGCGTGTCGTAGCCGAATGAATGAAGGTCATCGCGTGATTCTTCGAGAGACTGCGTCTCGTCAAGTGACTTGGCCCCGGGGTCGGCATGAATTTTGGCCCCATCGTTGGCTAGTCGGTTCGCTTGGTG
>NZ_LZJE01000252.1:0-30499 GCF_001666865.1 Mycobacterium sp. E136 | reverse complement strand
CAACGACTCCAGGCCGCCTTCGGCACCTACGTCGACCCAGCGCTTGCCGGCCGTCTCCTCGAGCAGGGTGACGACGTGTTTACCGGTGAGCGCCGCGAGGTGACGGTGATGTTCGTCGACATCCGCGACTTCACGCCCTTTGCGGAGGCCAACCCCGCCGAGGACGTCGTCGCCCGGCTCAACGCGTTGTTCGAGATCGTGGTGCCAGCCGTGGTCGACGCCGGCGGGCATGTGAACAAGTTCCTCGGCGACGGCGCACTGGCCGTGTTCGGCGCTCCTAACGAAGTTGCAGGTCATGCCGATGCCGCGGTCAGTACCGCGGTGTTGATTCAGCGTCTCGTCGGCGAGCGATTCGAGGGAGCGCTTCGGATCGGCATCGGAATCAACACCGGCACAGTCATTGCGGGCACCCTCGGTGGGGCAAGCAAGCTGGAATTCACGTTGATCGGCGACGCCGTCAACGTCGCTGCCCGCGTCGAGCAGCTCACCAAGACCACCGGTGACGCAATTCTGCTCACCGAGCAGTGCGTCAACGCTCTGAAATCACGACCGCCCGGACTGAGAGACCGCGGATCACATGCGCTTAAAGGTAAGTCAGCCGCCGTGCAGCTTTTTGGACTCGCCCGTGGGATGGCTCGTTGACGATGACAGTCGGCACCACCGAGACTGCAGTGGTCGACAAGCCGGAGGAACGGGGTAGAGACGGCCACGGACACGGCCACCACCACCAACACTGATGCGAACGAGGCACCACCCGCTACGGCGGGGGGTTTTCTCGTCTCTGCAGATCGCTGCAGTAGCGACTGATCATCTCTTGTTGGGCCGTTTTGCGGACGGTGCCCGAGGCGTTCTGGTCGGGAGATCTTTGATACCCAGACGCGGACAGCGTGCGGGTACTCAGGCTCGGGCTACGTCGATGGCGACGGGGACTGGGTTGGCGATCAAGTCGCGGACGGGCGAGTAGCGAGTGAGGCTGGCGATCTCGGCGAGCTGATTGTCATCGAAGTCGCCGGTGACCTTGATCGTGGCCCGGATCTGCTCATACCCAGGGCGCACACTGTCGTTGAGGCCGAGGATGCCCTGCGCGTCCAGGTCCCCTTGGATCGTGGCTTCTAGCCCCTCCAGTGCTATGCCGCGGGCGGCGGCGTGGAAAACGATTGTGCCGGTGAGACATGCCGCAAGGGCGTGGAGAACATATTCGCTGGCATTGGGCGCCCGGTTCTGACCGAGGAGGACCGGCGGCTCGTCGGCATCCACAGTGAACGTCGCCGTGCGGGAGGCGTCTTCTTGGCCGACGCCGTAGAAGTCCTTGATCGTCGTGCGGCTGTAGCTGCCGTCGATCCACTCGTGCCCGGCACGGAATTGAAACCGTCCTAACGCAGGGTCGGCGGTGACGGCGTCCATCGTCGCCGATATCTGGCTGACGTCGAGGCCATTAACTGTGGTGGTTGCGGACATGATGATCTCCTTTATGAATAGTTAGCACGATCGATCGTGCTAACTAAGAAGAGTACGACCGATCGTGCTATGTTGTCAATATGGCGACTGAAACGATTCGTGCACGACGAGCGCCGCGCGCCGACGGCGAACGAACCCGCAGCGCGATCCTGCGTACCGCCGCGTCGCTAGCCACCGTCGACGGCCTGGAGGGGCTTTCCATCGGGAACTTGGCCGCCGCGACTGGCATCAGCAAGAGCGGCCTCTACGCCCACTTCGGCAGCAAACAGCAACTGCAGTTGGCCACCGTGGAGGAAGCGGAGCGGATTCTCGACGCGGAGGTCATACAGCCCGCGTTAGGTGCTCACCCCGGCCTGGCCCAACTGGTAGCGGTATGCGAAGCGTTCTTTGGCTACCTGCAGCGGCGGGTATTCCCCGGCGGCTGCTTCTTCGCTGCCACTGCGCTGGAGATGGGCACCCGTCCAGGTCCCGTCAAGGAACGGATCGCCGCCTTCCAGGACAGCTTCGTGGCGATGCTTCGAGATATTGCGGTCACCGCGATTGAGCAGCACGAACTTCCCACCTCCGACGACCCCGACCGGCTCGCATTCGAACTACACGCGTCGCTCCTGGCCGCCGATGCCAGATTCGTACTGCACGACGACCCAGCAGTTCTGGACCTGGCCCGACAAGTCGTCCGCCAGCGGCTAGGACTGGTCGACGAACCCACGCAGACCGAACGGACGTAGCGGCGTTTCCGATAAGCGGTCAGCGTGGCTGATCGCGTCGAGCAACTCGGGGGCGCGTCTGGCAGTGCCACTCCGGCCATATCCTTAGACTTTTCGCCACCGGCGAAAGGATCAACGTGGGCAACACCGCTATCCGTCGGTCCCCCCGCCTGGGACCGCTGGTCGCCATCGCGGCCGCCAGTGTCGGCATCATCTACGGCTACGACCTCTCCAACATCGCCGGCGCGCTTCTGTTCATCACCGACGAGTTCGGGCTGACCACCCGGCAGCAGGAATTGGTGACCACAGCGATAGTCATCGGCCAGATCGCCGGGGCGGTGGGTGGCGGGATGCTCGCCAACGCCATTGGACGCAAGAAGTCGATGGTGCTCGTCGCCGTTGCGTACGCAGCCTTTGCGCTTCTCAGCGCGCTGTCGGTATCGGTGCCCATGCTGCTGGTGTCGCGCTTTCTGCTGGGTCTCACCATCGGCGTGTCGGTGGTGGTCGTGCCGGTGTTCGTCGCCGAATCGGCACCGGCGAAGATTCGCGGTTCGCTACTGGTCGCCTATCAGGTGGCCACGGTCGTCGGCATCATCATCGGCTATTTGGCCGCGTACTTTCTGGCCGGCTCGGGCAGCTGGCGGTGGATGCTCGGCCTGGCCGCGATACCCGCGGTGCTCGTCACGCTGCTGCTCCTGTGGATGCCGGACACCGCCCGGTGGTACATGCTCAAGGGCCGGGTCGACGAAGCCCGCCAAACGCTGCGGCGTGTCGAGGCGAGCGCCGATGTCGAGGTCGAACTCGCCGAGATCAGCCGCGCACTCAAGGAGGAGACCGGGGGCGCGGTGCGCGAGATGCTCCGGCGGCCCTACATTCGCGCCACGGCTTTCGTGGTGGTGCTCGGTTTCTTCATCCAGATCACCGGCATCAACGCGATCGTCTATTACAGCCCCCGACTGTTCGAGGCCATGGGTTTCGAAGGAAACTTCGCACTGCTGATACTCCCAGCGCTGATCCAGGCGGCTGCTTTGGCAGCGGTGTTCGTCTCACTGATGCTGGTCGATCGAGTAGGTCGACGACCGATCCTGCTGGGCGGTATCGCAATGATGGTGGCCGCCAACGCCGTGCTCATCGGCGTCTTCGTGGCCAGCACGGAGTTCGGTGGTGCGCTCACCACGATCGGATTCCTCGGCGTGCTGCTTTTCACGATCGGGTTCACCTTCGGCTTCGGCGCGTTGGTCTGGGTTTACGCCGGTGAGAGCTTCCCCACTCGGCTTCGGTCTATGGGTTCGAGCGCGATGCTCACCTCCGATCTGGTGGCCAATGCCATCATCGCCGCCTTCTTCCTGACGATGCTCAATTCGCTGGGCGGTGGGGGGACATTTGCGCTGTTCGGCGTCTTCGCGCTGGCCGCGCTGGTTTTCGTCTATCGATTCGCGCCGGAGACCAAGGGCCGCCAGCTCGAGGAGATCCGGCACTTCTGGGAAAACGGCGGGCGCTGGCCTGAAGAGGCCGACGGCGCGGCAGAGGACCTCAACACGTTGAAACAATGACGGCGGACACGGCGCGGGCTGCACAGGGTCACGGAGATGCGGTGACGCTCATCGCGGCAGGGACCATCGTCCTGGAAGACCGGGTCTGCAAGCCGGGCTGGTTGGCTACCTCTGCCGGTCGAATCATCGACTGCGCGCCCGGCCCGGCACCGCGACCGCCCGACCATGACTTCCCTGATCACGTGGTGGTGCCCGGGTTCGTCGATATGCACGTGCACGGAGGGGGCGGTGCGTCCTACGCCAACGGCATCGGCTCAGAGATCGAACAGGCAGCCGAGTTCCACCTGCGCCACGGCACCACCACTACGGTGGCCAGCCTGGTCACCGCCTCACCCGAGAACCTCTTGCGCCAAGTGCGCGTGCTCGCCGACCTGACTCGGCAAAAAACCGTCGCCGGCGTGCACCTGGAAGGCCCCTGGCTGAGTGCAGTGCGTTGCGGTGCACACGACGCAACGCTGATGCGGGACCCTGACCCCGCCGAGATCGACGCTCTGCTCGCTGCCGCGGACGGCACTATCCGGATGGTCACGCTGGCGCCGGAACTGCCGGGCGGTCAGGACGCCATCACCCGCATTGCGGACGCGGGTGTGGTCGTCGCCATCGGCCACACAGACGCCAGCTACGACGACGCGAAGGATGCAATCGCATCGGGCGCTACCGTCGGTACCCATGTGTTCAACGCCATGCGGCCACTACACCATCGCGACCCGGGGCCGGCGTTGGCGCTGCTGGAGGACCCGAGGATCACAGTGGAGCTCATTGCGGACGGCGTGCACCTTCATCCCGCGCTCGTTCGGCAGGTTATCGAGATGGTTGGCGCCGGTCGCGTGGCGCTGATCACCGACGCGATGGCGGCGGCTGGATTGCCGGACGGCTCATTTCAAATCGGCGCAGTCGAAGTGGAGGTCGCCGAACAGGTCGCGCGTGTGCGCGGGATGTCGACGATCGCCGGCAGCACGACGACCATGGATCAGCTTTTTCGGACAGCGGTCGGCCAACTCGACGGCTCGGATGAGGCGCTGGCCAAAGCGGTACGGATGACGGCGACCACCCCGGCCCTCGCGTTGAAGCTCGATCAAGTTGGCAGCATACGCGTCGGCATGGATGCCAATTGTGTTGTACTAGACGAAGATCTACGGGTTCAGCAGGTGATGCACAACGGTTCATGGCTGCCTCGGTGCTAGCAGCGCCAGGACAAGCCGGGCGCCGGACCGAAAGTCGTTTTCAGTCAATTCCAATCTCATTCTCCGACAGTGGAACCGGCGAAATTCGCGCGGCAACGGCGGCCCAACGCCGTGGCGTGCACGGTAGTGCTCGACTGCCTAGTAAGTCCCGACTTGTCGACTGTTTGATGAACCGGAAAACGACGGCCGTCTTGGAAATAGTGGTCCGAAATTGCGCTCGTCACTCGGACAATGGTGTTTCGTTACTGCTATGGATCGCATCTGGCAATCAGCCTGGAATCGCTACAAAACCAGGTACTCGTGGGCATGCTGGGCGCTCACGCTCCCTCTGGCGCTCCCGGTCTATCTTGCCTGGTCGTTAGGGATCGTCGCTTTCGAGAAGTCTGATCGGTACGCCGAGGCGGCCGTGGTGACCGTGGTCGCCGTTCTCGTCTACCTGTGTGTTCTGGTAGCTCCCGGGGGGACGGAAGCCCGACTTATAGAGCGGTGGGCCGCCGGCGAAGACGTTGATCGGGAGGTGGCACTGTGCGCCACGTACAGCTATGGCCGGAAAGTGATCGTCAGGGGCGTGGTCGTCACCTTTGCTTGGATCGCGACGCTCTTCGTGGGTATCGGGATGATCGCCGGAGCGACTGGGTCGCGACTGATTCAATACGCGATTCTTGGCGCCGTCGTCGGAACTGCCGGCCAACTGATTACCGTGCACAGCTACGTCGAAGCGACGTTGCGGCCCGCCAGGGATGCGATCACCTCGGGTACTGACATTGGTGATTCCCTGCCTCGCCCCCGCCCGGCGTTCGCCTCGTGGACCAACGTGGCCATGCTTGCGGTGGGGTTCGCATTTGCCACCGCCGGTGCGATTCTGGGGGCTGTGTTAGAAGTGGCGAGGTACGGTCCTGCGCTCGCCATGGTGATCGGTGGCGTACTGGTATTGGTCATTGGACCGTCGCTTTGGGCCGCGTATTCGCCGCTCCTGCAACCCATCCGCGATCTCGCCGCAGCGACTGAGCGTGTCGCGGCCGGCGACTTCAGCCAGCGTCTGCCGGTGGTGCAAGATGACGATCTCGGCTCGTTGGCGGCGTCGTTCAACCGTATGCAGGCCGGTCTGACTGAGCGGCGACGACTACAGGCGGCATTTGGGACGTACGTCGATCCTTCGCTGGCCGCGCGGCTCCTCGAGCAGGGGAGTGATGTCTTCACCGGTGAGCGTCGCGAGGTTTCGGTCATGTTCGTTGACATCCGAGACTTCACGCCTTACGCCGAAGCGACTCCAGCCGAGGACGTGGTCGCGCGACTCAACGCGCTGTTCGAGATCGTGGTGCCAGCCGTCGTCAACGCGGGCGGGCATGTCAACAAGTTCCTCGGCGATGGTGCACTGGCCGTTTTTGGGGCGCCGAACGCTCTCGAGGGACATGCCGACGCGGCAGTGAGTGCAGCGGTGTCGATACATCGTCTGGTTGCCGAGCGGTTCGGCGGCGAACTTCGAATCGGTATCGGTATCAATACCGGGACGGTGATCGCGGGCACCATCGGAGGCGGCAGCAAGCTCGAATTCACGCTGATCGGCGATTGTGTCAACGTCGCAGCGCGCGTTGAGCAACTCACCAAGACGACCGGTGACGCTATTCTTCTCACCCAGCAGTCCCTCGACGCCTTAACATGCCCGCCATCTGAGCTCAACGAGCGGGAATTCTTTGCAGTCAAAGGAAAGTCCGCCCCTGTCAGGGTGTTTGGGCTGGACCCCGGAGCCTCTGCTCCCTCATCTCCGGTGTGAGAGGCCGGAGTCAACAGAGATTCGCTAGTTGGCAAATCCGTGCCCGCGCCCGGTCATCTAGTTTACGCTTTCGAACACCTGACGCGAGGTGGTGAGGACGTATGCCACATCGGTTCCGCGCGGCGGCCGCGCTGATCGCCTGTGCGGCTGCGGTCGCGACCGCGTCACCAGCGGCCGCCGACCCGCTGAACCCGATCCCGGGAAACGGATTCTTTCTCGTGGGGCCCGAAATCGCCCCGGGCGTCTACAACACCGGCGGTTCGGCGTCGACCTTCGCCGTCTATATCAACGACGTGCCGACCGAGGGTTCGATGTGCGTGTGGTTCACCTACAGCACACCGGATACCAACAAGGACAACGTCGTCGCGACGAATATGTCCGTCGGCCCGATGAACGCGAACATAAACTCGTCGGTGAAGGCCTTCGAGTCGAGGAACTGCCAACCCTGGACCCGGCTCACCTGAGCGCCGTCCTACGCCGCGTCGAGGATGAGATCGGCTGCCCGCCAAGCCATTGCCATCGCTGGGCCGTTGAGGTTGCCCGACACCATCGTCGGCATCACCGAACAGTCGACGACGCGCAGGTCGTGGACGCCGCGCACACGTAGCGAGGTGTCCACGACGTCGTCGTCCGCAGGTCCCATCGCGCACGTCCCGATCGCGTGGTATCCGCAGTAACCGTCATCGAGACCGGAATCGATGATCGCCTGCTCGGTAACGACTTTCGCGCCCGGCTGGGTCTCGGTAACCAGCTGTTCGGCGATCGGCGACTGGTCGAACAACCGGCGCATGATGCGGAACAGCGCGACACCCTTGTCGCGGTCGTGCGGTGAGGTGAGATAGCCGGGGTCGATGTCCAGCGGCGCCATCGGGTCGGCCGAGGTTATCGTCACCGACCCCTCGCTGTCCGGGCGCAGAACGTATCCGATCGCTTGGATGCCCGGTTCCCGCTCGACGGCCGCCGCCTCGCCCTGCTCATACGGCGCCAATGAGAACGGCGCCATCAGGATCTGAGCGTCCGGGCGGTCCAATTCGGGTGATGTCTTGAAGAACCCGACGACGTCGAACGCGGCGCCGGCGAGCGGGCCCCGCTTCGTCGCCAAATACCTTGCGGTGGTGAGCGCTTGACGCGCCTTGGTGCTCAGAAGGCGGTTGTAGCCGACGTCCTGGTTGAGCCGGAACTGGATCACGAAGCACCGGTGTTCCCGCATCCGCCGGCCGACGTTGGGGCTGTCCACGACAGTGTCGATGTTCAAACGGCGGAGCACCGAACGATCTCCGACGCCGGACAATTGCAGCACCTTCGGCGTCGAGATGCTGCCGAGCGAGAGGATGACCTCACGCTGGGCGGTGAAGTCCAGCTTCGCGCCGCGACCGGTCGTCGCCTGGACCCCAACCGCCTTGTCGCCCTTGATGTTCACCCGCTCGACCGTCGTATGGACGGCGAGGTGAAGGTTGGGACGACGAGAGGCCGGATGCAGGAAAGCATGCGCAGCGCTGACCCGGCGGCCGTCCCTGATGGTGCGGGGTGCGGGGCCGATCCGTTCGCGGTCACTGGCGTTCACGTCGTCGGTCGGCGACCAACCAAGGTTCGCCCCCGCGGCGATGACGTCCGTGCAGAGCTGGGGGAGTCGAGGGTCGATCGAGACGTCCAGCGGACCTCCCGAACCTCGCATCGGGTCCGGCCCGAGGCCGTGGTTTTCCATCGAACGGAACACAGGCAGCATCTGGTCCCAGCCCCATGCGGGGTTTCCCAGCGCCGCCATCGCGTCGTAGTCGGGCGCGCCGCCCCTGTTGTAGACCATCCCGTTGACCGAACTCGACCCGCCGAGCGTCTTGCCCCGCACCCAGTGCTCGACGAGCTGGGAGGGGCCGGTCGGGCGGACGGGGAAGTGCCACGTGAGCTTGGGGTTGCCGAGGATCTTCCCGACGCCCTTCGGGATCCGGATCATCGGACTTCGATCCCTGCCGCCGGCCTCGACGAGCAGAACGCTCGTGCGTGGATCCTCGGAGAGTCGGTTGGCCAGCACACATCCGGCCGAACCGGCGCCGACGATGATGTAGTCGAAAGTCCTCGAAGGCATCACTGTCAGGGTCGGCGCGGACGGGCGGCGCAGTCAAGGGATTTCCACCGGGCCCCCGGAGGGCGCCGTTTTGGCGAACGCCCGGAGCCCGGTATAACCTGGTCGGCGTGAACTCTGCGGTGCGCGTCGGCTATTGGCGCTTTATCGAGGCTCCGGGCGGAGCCGATAAAGCGCAGCGCTAAGCACGCATCCCCCCGGAGCCCAGGCAGTGACCACCAGGTCGCTGCCTTTCGTCATTAAGGGCCCGGGGTCGAACCGGGCGCCGCAACCTCCAGAAAGGCACCCGAGAACATGAACCTGGCGCAGACCGCCACCCCGCCCGCCACCTCTGACCGGCGGGTCCGCGGTTTCAGCGAGATTCCCAGCCCGCACGAGGTGCTCAGCGAATTCCCGCTCGGCGCCCGGCGCGCCGAGCGCGTCGTGCGTGATCGGGAAGAGATCGCCGAGATTCTCGCGGGCCGCGACGACCGGCTGCTCGTGGTCGTCGGACCGTGCTCGGTGCACGACCCGGCCGCTGCGCTGGACTACGCCAGCCGGCTCGTCAAGGTCGCCGACGAGCTCAGCGACCGCCTCAAGATCGTCATGCGGGTGTATTTCGAGAAGCCGCGTACCACGATCGGCTGGAAGGGGCTGATCAACGATCCGGGCATGGACGGCACCTTCGAAGTCGCCCGCGGCCTGCGCATCGCGCGTCACCTCCTGCTCGACATCGTCGACATCGGGTTGCCGGTCGGCTGCGAGTTCCTCGAGCCGACCAGCCCGCAGTACATCGCCGACGCCGTCGCGTGGGGTGCCATCGGCGCCCGGACCACGGAATCCCAGGTGCACCGCCAGCTGGCGTCCGGTCTGTCGATGCCCGTCGGGTTCAAGAACGGCACCGACGGCAACATCCAGGTCGCCGTCGACGGGGTCAAGGCCGCCGCCGCCCCGCACGTCTTCTTCGGCATGGACGACCTCGGCCGCGGAGCCCTGGTGAACACCGCAGGCAACGAGGACTGCCACGTGATCCTGCGCGGCGGCACCAACGGTCCGAACTGCGACGCCGACGCTGTGCAGGCCGCCGCGGCCAAGCTGACCGCGGCCGGACTGCCCGGTCGCGTCGTGATCGATTGCAGCCACGCCAATTCGGGGAAGGATCATGTCCGCCAGGCGCAGGTCGCCGCCGAGGTGGCGCAGCTGGTGCGTGACGGCCTACCGGTCAGCGGTGTGATGCTCGAGAGCTTCCTCGTCGCCGGTGCGCAGGCCCCCGAAGCCCGTCCGCTGACCTACGGGCAGTCGGTCACAGACAAGTGCATGGACTGGGCGACGACGGACCGGGTGCTGCGGGAGCTGGCCGAGCGCTAGCCGCCCGCAGCCCTCAGGAGGCCCGCCGGATTCCGCGCTTCAGCAAAAGCTCGCGCTCGGACTCCGACAGCCCACCCCAGATGCCGTACGGCTCGCCTACGGCGAGCGCGTGGGCGCGGCACTGGGCGATCACCGGGCACCGCCGGCACATCTCCTTCGCGCGCATCTCGCGCTGGGCGCGGGCGCGGCCGCGCTCACCGTCGGGATGAAAGAACATGGAGGAATCGACGCCTCGACAAAGTCCGGCCATCTGCCAATCCCAAATGTCGGCGTTGGGACCGGGCAGCTGCTGCGGTTGTGGCATTGGAAACCCCTCTCTGCACACCCATTTCGGAAACGAATGGATGAGTGAGTTCAAAACCGATTCGAGCTCAAGTCGCCGATGACCACTCGTGGAGACAAAGTATGGGCGCTGCCGAAATCTCGTCAATAGCCCCCACATGTGCTTATTGACATAACCGCAGGCCCAGAATTTACATCACGTTCATCATTGCGACCCACAGGCAACGAGAACGGTGCTAAGCCGACCTATGGTGGTCGACGGCGAAACGCATTTCTCCAGTTCGCGTCAATTGTCGGTGAACGGGCAAATTCGAGCCGCTAACACGCAAGTAACATTGCGACCACCAACTGTTAACCAATGGTGCGGGCCAATTGATACCGTCGCGACTCGATGCCCGCAGAAATCGTTCTGACGAGGGCCGCATTCGGTGACGATCCCGGGCGCTGGCCGTTGCCTCCCGGCGCCACGCCACACGAGTTGTGGCTGCGTGCCGTCGCGGCGGGCGGGCAGGGCCGGTACGCCAGCGCGCGGGTCGATCTGGCCGCGCTGCTGCGTAGCGGTGGTCGAGAGCGCGCGTTGGCACACAGCACCGAGGCGTCGTTTCTGCGCCAGCTCGGTTGGCACGCCCGCGCTCGGCGATGGGACGGACGGGCGCTGGCGCTGACCGGGACGGATGTCGAGTCGGCCGCGGATGCGTTGGTCGGCCTGGGCGCCGACGCGTTGGGCGTGGGGCGGTTCGACGCGGCCGCGCGCGCACTGGCCCGCGCCGCCGAGCTGATGTCGGATTCGCCGGTGCCGCGGCTACGGGTGCGGCTGGGCTGGGTGTCGGCCGAACTGGCGATGGCGCGCGGAGAAGGACAGGCCGCGGTCGGGCACGCCGAGCGTGCCGTCGAGGCGGCCGCGGCGTTCGGCTCGGCCCGTCACGAAGTGAAGTCGTCGGTCGTGTTGGCCGCCGCCCGGTGCAGCGCCGGTGACCTTGCCGGCGCGCGCTCGGTGGCCGATGCGGCGCTCGACGAGACGCAGCGCTTCGGAATGGTTCCGTTGCAGTGGGCGTTGGCTTGCTTGCTGGCCGACATCGGCAGCGCCGAGCATCCGGCGCAGGACATGGTGGCGCTGCGCGATGCTTGTGCCGATACAGTGCGTCGGCGGGGCGGCGTGTGGTCGGTGCGGTAACCGGGTCCACGCGGAAGTGAAAGTTATTGTTTAGCTGACCGACCTACCAAGCTCGGTCCTGTTCGTAACGTTGGAGAGATCGCCCACGATGACATTTTCGGGAGAACGTCTCGATGCTGTCGTTGCTGAGGCTGTGGCAGGAAACCGGGACGCGCTCCGGGAGGTGCTGGAGACCATTCGTCCGATCGTTGTTCGGTATTGCCGGGCGAGGGTGGGGGCGACAGAGCGCAGTGGCCTCTCAGCAGACGACGTTGCCCAGGAGGTTTGCTTGGCCGCCATCACGGCGCTGCCGCGTTACAAGGATCAGGGACGCCCGTTCCTGGCCTTCGTGTACGGCATTGCCGCCCACAAGGTTGCTGACGCGCATCGCGCAGCAGCCAGGAATCGATCCGACCCGACCGATGTCGTGCCGGAGCGATACTCGCTGGACGCCGGACCCGAGCAGATGGCCCTCGACGCCGAGGCGTCGGCGCGGATGAACAAGCTCCTGGCCGTGCTTCCCGAGAAACAGCGGGAGATCCTGATCTTGCGCGTCGTCGTGGGGATGAGCGCCGAGGAGACCGCGGAGGCGGTCGGCAGCACGCCGGGCGCCGTGCGCGTCGCCCAGCACCGCGCGCTCGCGAAACTGAAGTCCCAGATCGTCGCGACGGGGCGTGACTATGCCTGACTTTGGACGCTGGACTTCGAACGGGGGAGATCCCTCGCTCAACGAGATCAACCGCACCGATCGGTTCCTCGATTCGCTGGCCACACAGCAGCCGGTGTACTCGACCGATCCCAGTGAGGCGGAACTCGCCCAGCTGCTCGCCGGCTGGCGCGACGAGATCCGTGGTGCTCCTCTGACCGCCACGGTCACGCCGCGCGACGCGGTGCTGGCGCTCGACCGGGCAGCGGCATCGCGCCGCCGCACGCGCACGTCCCTGGCGGTCGTGGGGTCCGCCGCGGCCGCGGTGTTGTGTATCGGTGGTTTCGGTGCGGTGGTGGCCGGTTCGGGCCCGGGCGACTCGCTGTACGGCCTGCGCACCATGCTGTTCGGTGAGCGGCACGACACCCGCGACGATGCGGTCGTACTCGCGGCGCAGACGCAGATGGCCGAGGTGCAGCAGCTGATCGACCAGGGTCAGTGGCAGGCCGCTCAGGACAAGCTGCAGACGCTGACGACGACCGTGGCGACCGTGGGCGACACGCAGCGCAAGGAACAGCTGGTCAGCCAGTGGCAGGAGCTGACGGTCAAGGTCGAGGCACAGGATCCCGCGGCGACCATCCCGCCGGGCACACCGCCGCCGACCTTCCCCGAGGTCGTCGTGCTGACGCCGGGCGAGGGCACCACGTCGTCGGAGACCTCCGGGCCGTCAGAGTCCACTTCGCCGTCGTCGGAGACCACGTCGCCGTCGGAGACGACGCTGCCTTCGGAGACGACGTCACCATCTGCAACGACGCCGCCCTCGGCTACGCCGTCACCATCTGCAACGACGCCGCCGTCCGCAACACCGTCACCGTCGTCCCCGCCGCCGTCGACGACGGTCCTGCCGGGCAGCCCACCGCCGACCTCGGTGCCCACCGCGCAACCGACGGCCACCCCGCAGCCGACCGCGCTGCCGACACCGTCGGCGAGCGCGCCGCTGCCGACGCCGAGCACTCGAGTTCAGATTCCGACGCCCTCGTCGCCGCCATCGGTGGTCGAGCAGGAGGAGGAGCAACCGCCGGCCGAGCCGACCGTGAGGCAACCGCCATCCGCGCCAAAGACGGCGGCCACGACCGTGACCGTGCCGGATGCGGTGGAGGAACCGAGCTAGTTCAGGTTAGTTCAGCGGTAGCCGTCGGACTCCGACGTCGCCTCGTTGAGGGATGCGTCGGCGTAGCCCCGGCAGTAATCCCACGTCACGTAGGCGTCGGGTTCGGGATCGTAAGCGGGCTCGTGCGGGCGCACCGTGCCGTCGACCAGCAGCTGCAAGAGGTTGGCGCGCAGCATGTCCCAGTCGTGGTAGTGGTCCTGCTGGCATTCGTCGCAGCACACGACCAGACCGCGGATTCCCCTGTGTGCGAGGAGTGCCTCATACACCGCCAGATCGGCGAGATCGGCCTCGACCGCGGTCCGCTCCTGTGGGTCCAGCGGCTGGCCTGGCTCGAGCGCGTCGAGGGCAGCCGACGGGTCGCACGGGTCATCGGCGAACGGGTCCGGTGGCAAACCCGGTGGCAGGTGGTCACGCACGAGTCCACCCTACGCAGCAGGGCGGGGATCGCGCTAGCCGTCACGCCGACGCGCCACGTGAGACCGGGATGCCGATCGACAGCCGATAGGATGGTTCTTTAGCTCGACGACTGTGTTCGGCTGCGTTTTGTATCTGGAGGCCCCCACCATGTCGATCGCCGAAAGCAGCATCCCCATCGCGGTGCCGGTGCCGACCGGCGGGGATGACCCGACGAAAGTCGCCATGCTCGGCTTGACCTTCGACGACGTGCTGCTGCTGCCCGCCGCCTCCGACGTGATCCCTGCGACCGCCGACACCTCGAGCCAGTTGACCAAGAAGATCCGGCTCAAGGTGCCGCTGGTGAGTTCGGCGATGGACACCGTCACCGAGTCGCGCATGGCGATCGCCATGGCGCGTGCCGGCGGTATGGGCGTGCTGCACCGCAACCTTCCCGTGGCCGAGCAGGCCGGTCAGGTCGAGACAGTCAAGCGGTCCGAGGCCGGGATGGTCACCGATCCGGTGACCTGCTCGCCGGACAACACGCTGGCCGAGGTCGACGCGATGTGCGCGCGGTTCCGGATCTCCGGGCTGCCCGTCGTCGACGACACCGGCGAGCTGGTCGGCATCATCACCAATCGCGACATGCGGTTCGAGGTGGACCAGTCCAAGCCCGTCTCCGAGGTGATGACCAAGGCCCCGCTGATCACCGCCCGCGAGGGCGTGTCGGCCGAAGCGGCGCTAGGACTGTTGCGGCGCAACAAGATTGAGAAGCTCCCGATCGTCGACGGGCACGGCAAGCTGACCGGGCTGATCACCGTCAAGGACTTCGTCAAGACCGAACAGTTCCCGCTGTCCACCAAGGACAAGGATGGCAGGCTGTTGGTGGGCGCGGCCGTCGGCGTCGGTGACGACGCGTGGACGCGGGCGATGACGCTGGTCGACGCGGGTGTCGACGTGCTGGTCGTGGACACCGCGCACGCGCACAACCGCGGAGTGCTCGACATGGTGAGCCGGGTCAAGGCCGCCGTCGGTGACCGGGTCGAGGTGGTCGGCGGAAATGTCGCGACGCGCGCGGCCGCGGCGGCCCTCGTGCAGGCCGGCGCGGACGCGGTCAAGGTCGGGGTGGGCCCCGGCTCGATCTGCACCACCCGCGTGGTGGCCGGCGTCGGCGCGCCGCAGATCACCGCGATCATGGAAGCGGTGGCGGCCTGTCGTCCGTATGGTGTGCCGGTGATCGCCGACGGCGGGCTGCAGTACTCCGGCGACATCGCCAAGGCGCTGGCCGCGGGCGCATCGACCGCGATGCTGGGCTCGCTGCTGGCGGGCACCGCGGAGTCGCCCGGCGAGCTGATCTTCGTGAACGGCAAGCAGTTCAAGAGCTATCGCGGCATGGGGTCGCTGGGCGCCATGCAGGGCCGCGGCGCCGCCGGTTCGGTGCGCGGGTCGTACTCCAAGGACCGCTATTTCCAGGACGACGTGCTCAGCGAGGACAAGCTCGTGCCCGAGGGCATCGAGGGACGGGTGCCGTTCCGGGGTCCGCTGGCGACGGTGATCCACCAACTCACCGGCGGACTGCGCGCCGCGATGGGCTACACCGGGTCGGCGACCATCGAACAGCTCCAGCAGGCGCAGTTCGTGCAGATCACCGCGGCCGGGCTCAAGGAAAGCCATCCGCACGACATCACCATGACCGTCGAGGCCCCGAACTACTACACCCGTTAAGGAGAACTGGGCCGTGCGCGACATGGTTGAGATCGGCATGGGCAGAACCGCCCGCCGCACATACGAACTCGACGACATCAACATCGTCCCGTCGCGGCGCACGCGCTCGTCGCAGGATGTGTCGACCGCGTGGCAACTCGACGCCTACCGGTTCGAGATCCCCGTCGTGGCCCATCCCACCGACGCGCTCGTATCCCCGGAATTCGCAATAGAAATGGGCCGGCTCGGCGGGCTGGCCGTGCTCAACGGCGAAGGCCTGATCGGCAGGCACGCCGACGTCGAAGCGAAGATCGCCCAGGTCGTCGAGGCCGCCGAAAAAGAGCCAGAACCCTCGGCGGCGGTCCGGCTCCTGCAGCAACTGCACGCCGCGCCGCTGGACCCCGATCTGCTGGGCGCGGCGGTCGCGCGGATCCGCGAGGCCGGGGTGACGACGGCGGTGCGGGTCAGCCCGCAGAACGCGCAGGCGTTGACGCCCACCCTGCTCACCGCGGGCATCGACCTGCTGGTCATCCAGGGCACAATCATCTCCGCCGAGCGTGTGGCCTCCAACGGGGAGCCGCTGAACCTCAAGACCTTCATCTCCGAACTCGACGTGCCGGTCGTCGCCGGCGGGGTCCTCGACCACCGCACCGCGCTGCACCTGATGCGGACCGGCGCGGCCGGTGTCATCGTCGGCTACGGCTCGACCAGCGGCGTGACCACCAGCGACGAGGTGCTCGGGATCAGTGTGCCGATGGCCACCGCGATCGCCGACGCGGCCGCGGCTCGGCGCGAGTACCTCGACGAAACCGGCGGACGCTACGTGCACGTCCTCGCCGACGGCGATATGCACACCTCCGGTGACCTGGCCAAAGCGATCGCGTGCGGCGCCGACGCGGTGGTGCTCGGTACGCCGCTCGCGACGGCGGCCGAAGCGTTGGGTGGCGGTTGGTTCTGGCCGGCTGCTGCCGCCCACCCGTCTCTGCCTCGGGGTGCGTTCCTCCAGGTCGCGGTCGGAGAACGTCCGGGGCTGGAGCAGGTACTGACGGGTCCCTCCGACGATCCGTTCGGCTCACTGAACCTGGTCGGCGGGCTGCGCCGCTCGATGGCGAAGGCCGGCTATTGCGACCTCAAGGAGTTCCAGAAGGTCGGCCTGACTGTCGGGAGCTGAGTACGAGCACCGCCTCGCCGTCTGACCTCCGGCAATGGATAGTTACCCCTCGGTAACGTCATACTGGACCGATGGAACCTGACTACGACGTCCTGGTGATCGGTTCGGGGTTCGGCGGCAGCGTCACGGCGCTGCGGCTCACCGAGAAGGGCTATCGCGTCGGAGTGCTCGAAGCCGGTAGGCGGTTCGCCGACGAGGACTTCGCCAAGACCTCGTGGAATCTGCGCAAGTTCCTGTGGGCTCCGCAGCTCGGGATGTACGGCATCCAGCGGATTCACCTGCTGCGCAACGTCATGATCCTGGCGGGAGCGGGCGTGGGGGGCGGCTCCCTGAACTACGCCAACACGCTGTACGTGCCACCGGATCCGTTCTTCAACGATCCGCAGTGGAAGGACATCACGGACTGGCGCGCAGAGTTGATGCCGCACTACGACCAGGCGCAGCGCATGCTCGGCGTCGTGACCAACCCGACGTTCACCGACGCCGACCGCGTCGTCAAAGAGGTCGCCGACGAGATGGGTGTCGGTGACACGTTCGTGCAGACGCCGGTGGGCGTCTTCTTCGGCCCCGACGGCACGAAGGCGCCCGGCGAGACCGTGCCCGACCCGTACTTCGGCGGTGTCGGACCGGCGCGCAAGGGCTGCATCGAGGTCGGCGAATGCATGACCGGATGCCGGCACAACGCGAAGAACACGCTGATCAAGAACTACCTCTACCTCGCGGAGAAGTTCGGGACGAAGATCCACCCGATGACCACGGTCACCGGCTTCGAGCAGCGACCGGACGGCCTGTGGGATGTGCACACCGTGCGAACCGGCCGCAAGGTGCGCAAGCACAAGCGCACCTTCACCGCGTCGCACGTGGTGCTGGCGGCCGGTACCTACGGCACCCAGCGGCTGCTGTTCAAGATGCGCGACAAGGGCAAGCTGCCCGACCTGTCGGACAAGCTCGGCGTGCTGACCCGCACCAACTCCGAATCAATCGTCGGCGCAGGACGATTCGAGGTGACCGACGACCTCAACCTGACGCACGGCGTGGCGATCACCTCGTCCATCCACCCGACCCCGGACACCCACATCGAGCCCGTGCGCTACGGCAAGGGCTCCAACGCCATGGGTCTGCTGCAGACATTGATGACCGACGGCGACGGCCCCGAAGGGTCGGATGTTCCGCGGTGGAAACAGCTGTTCCTCAACGCCCGCAAGGATCCCCGCGGCACGATCCGCCTGCTCAACGTCCGGCGGTGGAGCGAACGCACGCTGATCGCGCTGGTGATGCAGCACCTCGACAATTCGATCACCACCTACACGAAGCGCAACCGGTTCGGCATCACGCGCTACCTGAGCAAACAGGGCCACGGGGCGCCCAATCCGGCGTGGATCCCGGTCGGCAACCGGGTCACCCGGCGGATCGCCGAGAAGATCGACGGCGTCGCGGGCGGCACCTGGGGCGAGCTGTTCAACATCCCGCTCACCGCGCACTTCCTCGGCGGTGCCGCCATCGCCGACGACGCGCAACACGGCGTCATCGACCCGTATCACCGGGTGTACGGCTATCCGACGCTCTCCGTGCACGACGGAGCGGCGATCTCGGCGAATCTCGGTGTCAATCCGTCACTTTCGATCACGGCCCAGGCCGAGCGGGCCGCGTCGTTGTGGCCGAACAAGGGTGAGCAGGACCTGCGACCGGAGCAGGGGCAGCCGTACCGCCGGTTGGAGCCCGTCCCGCCGCAGAACCCGGTCGTGCCCGGTCATGCGCCGGCGGCGCTGCGATGGCTGCCGATCGAACCGGTCAGCTCGGCTGGTTGAGAATCGCCGATTGGGGTAACTGTCGCAGATGCGGACCGCATACCAGGAGCAACTGGCCGCACTGAGTGCGCAACTCGGTGAGATGTGCGGGCTTGCGATCACCGCGCTGGAACATGCCACGCGGGCCCTGCTGGACGCCGATCTGTCGCTCGCTGAGCAGGTCATCGCCGACCACGAGCACATCATCGCGCTGAACCGGCGGGTCGAGGAGTCGGCGCTGCGGATCCTCGCACTGCAGCAGCCCGTCGCCACCGACCTTCGCACGGTCATCGGCTCCATCCACATCGCCGCCGACATCGATCGCATGGGCGCCCTGGCGGCCCACGTCGCGGGCATCTCGCGGCTGCGCCACCCGGACTGCGCCCTGCCTGCCGACGTGCGCGCGAGCTTCGCCGAGATGGGTGCGCGCGCGGTACAGCTCGCGAGGACGGCGCAGGAGGTGCTGCTGTCGCGTGATCCCGACAAGGCGGCGCGGCTGCGCGACGAGGACGACGCCGTCGATGCCGAGCACCGGCACCTGTTCACGCTGCTGATCGACCACAAGTGGCAGGACGGTGTGTGTTCGGCGGTGGACGTCGCGCTGCTCGGCCGCTACTACGAACGGTTCGCCGACCACGCCGTGGAGATCGGCAAACGGGTGGTGTTCGAGGCGACCGGCGGGTTGCCTGGCCACAAGAAGATCGGGTGAGGTCTACCGGCTAGCGGTAAGAGCGACGTCGGAAAAGTCGACCGGGTAGATGCCCGGCAGCGTCGATGACCGCGAACACCCCAGTCAGCGATGGTTTTCACACCAATCCATCACGACAGGGGTAATCCGATGACCGACCAGAAGACCGTCCACGAGGTGACCTTCGATCTGCTCCGCAAGCTCGGCCTGACAACAGTTTTCGGCAATCCGGGCTCGACCGAGCAGACGTTCCTGCAGAACTTCCCTGACGATTTCGAATACGTGCTGGCGCTGCAGGAGGCGTCGGCGGTGGCCATGGCCGACGCGTTCGCCCAGACAACCGGTAAGCCGGCGCTGGTAAACCTGCACACCGCCGCGGGCACCGGCAACGGGATCGGCAGCCTGGTGGCGGCCTACCGCGCCAACACCCCGCTGATCATCACCGCCGGACAGCAGACCCGCGAGATGTCGCTCGTCGACCCGTATCTGAACAATCCCGACGCCACCGAGATGCCCAAGCCGTGGGTGAAGTGGTCCTACGAGCCGGCGCGCGCCGAAGACGTGCCTGCCGCGTTCATGCAGGCCTATGCGATGGCCATGCAGGCACCCAAAGGTCCGGTGTTCCTGTCCATCCCGCTCGACGACTGGGACAAGCCCGCGCTGGGACCAGCCGTCGTCAGAAGCGTCGCCGAGCGCGTCGCGCCGGACCCCGCGCGATTGGCGGAGTTCGCCGAACGCATCAGCGCCGCGGAGCGTCCGATGCTGGTGCTCGGCCCCGAGGTGGACCGCGCCGGCGGCTGGGACGCGGGCATCGCGTTCGCCGAGAAGCTGCGGGCGCCGGTCTACGGCAGCGCGCTGTCCGACCGGGTCTCGTTCCCCGAAGACCACCCGCTGTACGCCGGTCCGCTGGGAATGACGATCGCGGACGTCGAGCAGACCGTTCGCGGTCACGACCTGGTCGTCGTGATCGGCGCGCAGGTGTTCCGTTACTACCCGTATGTGGCGGGAGAGTACCTGCCCGAGGGGAGTGAACTCCTGCAGATCACGTCCGACCCACACCTGTCCGGGGTCGCCCCGGTCGGCGACAGCCTGGTCGGCGACGTCACCATCGCGCTGCAACAGCTGACCGAGCTTATCAGCGTGCCCACCGACCGCGAGCCGCCGGGACCGCTGGTCCGAAGCCGTCAGTCGGAGGGGCCTTCTGAAGCTCCGATGACGTCCAACGCGGTCTACGAGACGCTCAGCACCGTGAAGCCCGACGACGCCGTGGTCGTCATGGAGTCGACGTCGACGATGCCCGACCTGTTCAACTGGTTGCCCACGACGCGGTCGGCGAGCTTCTTCGCGACCGGTAGCGGTGGTATCGGCTGGGGCCTGCCCGCCGCGGTGGGGCTCGCCCTGGGCGACCGGGCACGAGGCGTCAAGCGGCCGATCGTCGCCACCATCGGCGACGGTTCTTTCCAGTACTCCATCCAGGCGCTGTGGACGGCCGCGCAGCACAAGCTGCCGATCGTGTTCGTGGTGCTGCGCAACGGCGAGTACGCGATCCTGAAGTCGTTCGCGCTTCTCGAGAAGACGCCGCACGTGCCGGGTCTGGACCTGCCTGGGCTCGACATCGCCTCGGTGGCAAGCGGTTTCGGATGCCATGCGGTCGATGTGACCAGCACCGACATGCTGGCCGACGCGTTCAAGGCCGCGCTCGACGCCGACGGGCCGACGGTGCTGGTCGTGCCCACCATCCCCCAACTGCCCCGCCTGGGCTGATTAGGGAAAGGAACTGCAATGCCTGTCTACACCTGCACCATCGCCGAGGGCACTCTCGACGCCGACACCAAGGCCGACCTGGCCTCCGAGATCACCAAGATCCACTCGGATGTCAACCACGTGCCGAGCACTTACGTCAACGTCGTGTTCAACGAACTGCCCGCACACAACGTGTACACCGACGCCGAGCCAGCGCGGCCGCTGATCATCAACGGTTGGGTGCGTTCCGGTCATCCGGACGACGAGACAAGCCGCTTGGCGAACGAGATCGCCGATGCGGCAACACGAATCACAGCAATTCCGCCGGCGCGGGTGCTCGTCATCATCGGTAACAGCCCCGCCCGTTTCGCGATCGAGGGCGGCCGCGTGCTGCCCGAACCCGGTCAGGAGCAGGCGTGGCTGGCGGCGGGCAGCCGTACCTAGGCGGGGCGCCGGCGCACCGGCTCGCGCCCGGGCGGCTGCGCGCGCATCGTCGGCAGCGGTTTGCACCAGCGAACCGGCACGGTGGTGGGTTCCCGCGCCGCGAGCCGCAGCTCCTCGCCGCCATGGCGGATCAGCAGCTCACCCTCCGGACCGTCGCGCAGCGTGTAGGTGACGTCGTCGTGGGTCGCGTCGACGGTGAGCCGGAAGTTCCTCCAGCGCAACCGGAATCGAAGCCGGGAGATCCCGTCGGGCAGCCGGGGGTTGAGCTCGAGCACACCTTCGTCGTCCCGCAGGCCGCCGAACCCGGCCACCAGCGCGGCCCACGCCCCGGCCAGCGATGCCATGTGCAACCCGTCGCGGGTGTTGTGGTGCAGGTCGCGCAGGTCGATCATCGCCGCCTCGTAGGCGTAGTCGTGCGCGAGCTCGAGATGGCCGACCTCGGCGCACATCACCGCCTGCGTGCACGCCGACAGCGACGAGTCCCGGGTGGTGCGTCGTTCGTAGTAGTCGACGTTGCGGGCCTTCTGTTCGGCGGTGAACGCGTGGCCCTGCCAGTGCATGGCGAGCACCAGGTCGGCCTGTTTGACCACCTGCGCCGGGTAGAGCCGGACGTACGGTTCGTTCAGCAGCAGCGGGTAGACCGTGTTGGCGTGAAAGTCCCACTCCCGCAGCGTCGTGAAGCCCTCGCACTGAGGATGCACGCCGAGTTCCTCGTCGAACGGGATGTTGGCGCTGTCGGCGGCGTGACGCCACGCGGCCATCTCCTCGGTTGAGACGCCGGCCGCCTGGGCGGCGTCGACATTGCGCGCGCAGGCGTCGGCGGCCGCCCGAAGATTGGCCGCCGCCATCAGATTCGTGAACACGTTGTCGCGCACGATCGCGGTGTACTCGTCGGGTCCCGTCACGCCGTCGACATGCCACACGCCGTGGCGATCGTGGTGACCGAGCGATGCCCACAGCCGCGCGGTGTCGATGAGCACGTGCAGCCCGCACTCCGCTTCGAGTGAGTGGTCGCCCGTGACGATGCGGTAGCGCTCGAACGCCATCGCGATGGTGGCGTTGACGTGGAACGCCGCGGTGCCCGCCGGCCAGTAGGCCGAACACTCCTCGCCGCGGATAGTCCGCCAGGGGTATGCCGCGCCGTCCAGATCCAGCTGCGTCGCGCGCTCCCTGGCCATAGGCAGGATCGATGCGCGCCAACGCAATGCGTCGGCGGCCGCCGACGGATGGGTGTAGGTCAGCACCGGCAGCACGAACCCCTCGGTGTCCCAGAAGGCGTGGCCGTCGTAGCCCGTTCCGGTCAGGCCCTTGCCGGGTATCGCCCGGCGTTCGGCACGCGCGCTGGCCTGCAGGACGTGGAAGAGCCCGAACCGCACCGCCTGCTGGCAGTCGGGGTCACCCTCCACCTCGACGTCCGCACCGTCCCAGAAGTCGTCGAGGTACGCCCGTTGGGCGTCGAGCAGACCCTGCCAGCCGGTGTAGCGCGCGCTGCTGAGCGCCGCGGCCGCCTGGTCGCGCAGCGCCGGGCGTGAGCGCAGGCTCGACCATCCGTATGCGAGGTACTTGACGATTCGCAGTTGCTGACCGGGACGCAGCCCACAGATGATCGTCGTGTTGGCCCAGTCACCGCCGGCGCCGGTGTCGACCTCGACACGGCCGGGCACCCCGATGTCGTGGTCCATGGCCGCGGCCATCGTCAGATTGCTGCCGCGGGTGCGGTGCAGCAGGATCGCGCCGTGTTCGGAATGTTCGTGCTGCACGGGCTCCAACGGCTTCTCGAGCACGGTGGACACCCGTGGGTCCTTCGCCGACGGCGGCAACTCCTCGTTCGCCACCAGTTCCGATTGCACGGTGACACGCACGAATTCGTCTTGGGCCTCGACGACGTACTCGATGGCCGCGGCGCTGCGCTGCGCGAGTGAGACGACGCGGGTGGAAACGACCTTGATCTTCTTGCCCGCCGGTGAACGCCAGCAGGCGGTGCGCTTGAGCGTGCCCGCCCGCAGATCGAGAACGCGTTCGTGGTCGAGCAATTCGCCGTAGCGGACGTCGAACGGTTCGTCATCGACCAACAGCCGGATCAACTTGCCGTTGGTGACGTTGACGACCGTCTGACCGTCTTCCGGATAGCCGTATCCGGCTTCGGCGTACGGCAGCGGACGAACCTCGTAGAACGAATTCAGGTAGGTGCCGGGCAGGCCGTGCGGTTCGCCTTCGTCGAGATTTCCGCGCATGCCGATGTGGCCGTTGGACAATGCGAACAATGACTCCGACTGCGCCAGGACGCCGAGGTCGAGCGATCTCTCGCGAACCTGCCACGGCTCCACGGGGTAGATCTCGTCGTGCAGGCTCACGTCAGGAGCTCCGCGAGATCGGACACCACGATGTCAGCGCCGCTGCGCCGCAACGCTTCCGCCTGGCCGACCCGGTCGACACCGACCACCACGCCGAAGCGTCCGGCCCGGCCCGCCTCCACGCCGGAGAGCGCGTCCTCGAAAACGGCGCCCTGCTCGGGTTCGACTCCGAGAAGTTGCGCGGCGCGCAGGAACGAATCGGGCGCGGGTTTTCCCGCGATGTTCTCCTCACGCAACACGACACCGTCCACGCGGTGTTGGACGAATCGGGCAAGGCCGGTCAGCTCGAGCACTTCGCGGGTGTTGGCACTCGACGACACGACCGCGATACCCAGACCCGCGTCGGCTGCGGCCTGCAGATAGCGGCGCGAGCCCTCGAACACCTTCACCCCGTCGGTCCGCAGGATCTGTTGGAACATATCGTTCTTCGCGTTCCCCAGGCCGTGCACGGTTTCGCTCGTCGTCGGGTCGTCGGCGCCGCCGTCGGGCAACTCGATGCTTCGGCTGGCCAGAAACGATCGAACCCCGTCCTCGCGCTTCTTGCCGTCCACGTAATTCAGATAATCGATCTGAATGTCGAACGGTGTGAACGCCTCGCCGGTGCGCTCCGCGCGTCGTCGCAGGAAGTCGTCGAACATCGCCTTCCACGCCTTCTTGTGCACGCTCGCGGTGTCCGTCAGCACGCCGTCGAGGTCGAACAGCGCAGCGCGGATCCCGTCGGGTAGGCCCAACTCTCCGGTTCCAGGCACCAATCACCCATTCCCGTTATCGCGCGCAGACATACCTGCGCATCGAAGAACTTATCGCAGCGATTTGAAATTGACGCAGACAGCAAACAATTGCCATATATTGAGCGAGCTTGTCGTTCGACAGGGTGCTACTCGAGAAAAGGGACCCCATGACCTATCCGCCTCAACCTCCGCCGCCACCGCCTCAGGGTTATGGTCCGCCGCCAGGAGGTGTTCCGGCGCAGCAGCCCGACAGCAACCTCGTATGGGGAATCCTCGTTACGGTGTTGTGCTGCTTGCCGTTTGGCATCGTGTCGATCATCAACGCCAGCAAGGTCTCCGGCCTGTGGCAGTCGGGCCAGTATGCGCAGGCGCAGAAGGCCTCCGACGATGCGAAGAAGTGGGCGATCTGGGGTGCGATCGCCGGTGTGATCGTCATCGTCATCTACCTCATCATCGGGGTCGCGGGTGGCGGCCTGGCCAACATGTGACGTCACATGTGAGTTCCGTGCGCTCGCTCACCGCGCCGCTGGCGGTGGCCGCCGCCGCGGTGGGCGGGTGCGCGGCCGTCTGGCTGGCCGACCCGACCGTGCCGGGGGGCGTCCTGCCCGTGTGCCCGACCAAGGCGTTGCTCGGCATCGACTGTCCCGGCTGCGGCAGCCTGCGGATGGTCTACTCGCTGCTGCATCTCGACGTGGCGGCGGCGGTCCGGTTCAACGCGCTCGCCGTGATCGCGTCGGTGTTTCTGCTCTGGGCGTACGGGGCATGGGTCTACGGCTCGCTGGCCGGCAGGCGGGTACGCAGTTGGCAGCATCTACGGTGGTCGGCTCCGGTGGCCGTGGTGGTGACCGTGGTGTGGTTCGTGCTGCGCAACTTGCCGTTTGAGCCGTTCACCGCGCTGCACGTGTGACGTCGGTTGGGCCAACTAGACTGACCGCGTGACATCAGGATCTCCCCGGCCCGTTTTGGTAGTCGATTTCGGAGCGCAGTACGCGCAGTTGATCGCCCGGCGGGTCCGCGAGGCTCGGGTGTACTCCGAGGTGATCCCGCACACCGCCAGCGTCGAGGAGATCAAGGCCCGCGACCCCCAGGCCATCGTGCTCTCCGGTGGTCCGGCGAGTGTCTACGAGGAGGGCGCCCCGCAGCTGAACCCGGAGCTGTTCGATCTGGAGGTTCCGGTGTTCGGCATCTGCTACGGCTTTCAGGCCATGGCGCAGGTGCTGGGCGGAACCGTCGCGCGCACCGGCACTCGCGAGTACGGCCGCACAGAGCTGAAAGTCACTGGCGGAGAACTACATTCGGACCTACCATCCACCCAGCCGGTGTGGATGAGCCACGGCGACGCGGTGACCGAGGCTCCCGACGGCTTCGAGGTGGTGGCCGCCAGCGGCGGTGCGCCGGTGGCGGCGTTCGAGCATCGCGGCCGTCGGCTGGCCGGTGTGCAGTACCACCCGGAGGTCATGCACACTCCGCATGGGCAGCAGATCCTGAGCCGCTTCCTCCACGAGTTCGCGGGCATCGACTCGACGTGGACGCCGGCCAACATCGCCGACGCGCTCGTCGAGCAGGTGCGTGAGCAGATCGGTGACGGGCGGGCCATCTGTGGGCTGTCCGGTGGGGTGGACTCCGCGGTCGCGGCCGCGCTCGTGCAGCGCGCCATCGGCGACCGGTTGACGTGCGTGTTCGTCGACCACGGCCTGCTGCGGGCGGGGGAGCGGGCGCAGGTGCAGCGTGACTTCGTCGCCGCCACCCACGCCAACCTGGTCACCGTCGACGTCGCCGACCGGTTCCTCGAGGCGCTGACCGGGGTGTCCAACCCCGAGGGCAAGCGCAAGATCATCGGACGGGAGTTCATCCGGGCGTTCGAAGGGGCGGTGCGCGACCTGGTCGAAGGCGGGGGGCCTTCCGACGAGCGCTTGCGCGAGGAGTCAACTGGGGAGGTCGACTTCCTCGTGCAAGGCACGCTGTATCCCGACGTGGTGGAATCCGGCGGAGGGTCGGGCACCGCGAACATCAAGAGCCACCACAACGTCGGCGGCCTGCCCGACGACCTGAAGTTCAAACTGGTCGAGCCGTTGAGGCTGTTGTTCAAGGACGAGGTCCGCGCGGTGGGCCGCGAGCTGGGCCTGCCCGAGGAAATCGTTGCGCGCCAACCGTTCCCGGGTCCCGGTCTGGGCATCCGGATCGTCGGCGAGGTCACGGCCGCGCGGTTGGAGACGTTGCGGCGCGCCGATGCGATCGCTCGTGAGGAACTGACCGCCGCCGGGCTCGACGGCCAGATCTGGCAGTGTCCCGTCGTCCTGTTGGCCGATGTCCGTTCGGTGGGTGTGCAGGGTGACGGCCGCACCTACGGGCATCCGATCGTGCTGCGCCCGGTGTCCAGTGAGGACGCCATGACCGCCGACTGGACGCGGGTGCCGTACGACGTTCTCGAACGCATCTCGACCCGCATCACCAATGAGGTGGCTGAGGTGAACCGGGTGGTGCTGGACGTGACGAGCAAGCCGCCCGGCACCATCGAGTGGGAGTGACTACTCCTCGGGTTCCCTGTCGATGAGCTCACCGAGGATCTGACCGACCGTCGACTCGATCGTCGACTCGATGGAGAATGCCAGCGTCGCCGACACCGCGGACACCGCCGTGGTACGGAACCGCACAAGCATCGTGATCAGTTCGGCCACTTCGGTATCCGGCGGCAGTGCGGCACCGGGATTGATGCGGTGCAGCACCTCCTCGATGCCCGCCTGCACCAGCAGACCGCTGATCTGGTCGACCAGTGGCGCGATCTGCTCGTGCAGGTCGATCAGCTTGCCCGTCGCGACGCCGTACTGCCGGATCTCGTTGAACGCCTGGATGAGCTTCGGCCGGACGACCACGGCTTCACCGTCGTCCAGCTTGATCACGCCGAGGCCGACCATGCGCTCGAATCCCGGATCGTCGTCGACCAGCCGCTTGGCATCCGCGACGCTCATGCGCTCCGGCTTCTCCGTGGCCCAGGTCCCCGCGATCGCGGATTCGAGCCCGAGCATGTCGCCGACACCTTTGCCCTGCTCCCAAGCCGACAGCATCTCGCGGACGTGGGCGATGTTGTAGCCGCGGTCGAGCAGCGAGGTGATCAGCCGCAGCCGGGTGAGGTGGGTGTCGTTGAACAGCGCGATCCGGCCGACCCGCAGGGGCGGGTGCAGCAGGCCGCGGTCCCGGTAGACACGGATGTTGCGCGTGGTCGTGCCCGCCAGCCGGGCGAGCTCGTCGATGCGGTACTCGTTGGACTCGTCGAACCCGTGCGGCTGCAGCGCCGCGTCGAACAGCTGCGACACGGCCGTCTCGATGACGTCCCGCGACCCGCGGCGGACGCGCCTGGGCGCCCGGCGAAGTCCGTTGAGGATCGCCGAGATCGCCCCTGCCTGTGGTCGCGGCTGCCGTGCCGTCACGTCAGGCCGGCGTCGTCACCGCATGAAGCGCGTCGTGTGTGACCGCGACGTAGTCGGATGTCTGGAAGTCCCGCATCTGTCGAAGATACTGGGTCGCGAACCCCGGGTACATCGCGGCGTTGAAACCGTCGGCAGTGAGATACCAGCTACTGCAGCCCGACATCCACGTGGTTTTGGCGAGCCGCTTCTGCAGCCGCTCGTTGTAGCGCTCCTGCACGTCCTTGCGCACGTCGAGATAGCGCAACCGCTGATTGAGGATCGTGGTGATGGCCCGCACCGTGTAGTCGAGTTGTCCTTCGACGTACACCAGCAGTGAGTTGTGCCCTGGACCGGAGTTGGGCCCGGTCATGAAGAACAGGTTGGGATAGCCGTGGGCATTGACGGTCTTGAACGCCTGTGCGCCCGCAGCCCACTCGTCGGCCAGCGACCGCCCCCCGATCCCGGTCACCGGGTACGGCGGACCGGTCAGGTGCACGTCGTAGCCGGTCGCGAAAACAATGGCGTCGAGGTGATGCTCGATGCCGTCACTGGTGCGGATGCCGACCGGGCTGACAGTGGCGATCGGCCAGTCGATGAGCTTGCAGTTGTCCTGCTGCAACGCAGGGTAGTAATCGTTGCTCATCAGCATCCGCTTGCAGCCGGGCGTGAAGTCCGGGGTGAGCTGGCGGCGCAGCCACGGGTCTGAGACCTGCTGGCGCAGATGGGCTTTGGCGAGCCGCGCCACCAGTCCTGTCAGCGGGGTGTCCCACACCAGCGCGGTGGCTGTCAGTTCGTGGCCCCAGAACAGCGCCTGGCGGGCAAGCTCCTGTGCTGCGGGAACTCTGGCGAACAACGCCTGCGCGGCAGGTGGCGTGGCGATGTCTACACGAGGCAGCACCCAGCCGGGTGTCCGTTGGAACACCTTGACGAAGCCGGCGCGCTTGACCAGTTCCGGGACGATCTGCACCGCGCTGGCACCTGTTCCGATGACGCCCACGCGCTTGCCCGCGAAGTCGTAGTCGTGATCCCAGTTCGCGCTGTGGATCTTATGGCCCTGGTAAGTCTCCAGACCGCGGATGTCGGGCCAGGTGTGGTCCGGCAGAGGGCCCGATGCGAGCACTACGGTGCGGGCGCGGAAGGCTTTGGAGCGTTTTCCCTCAACCTTGACCGTCCAGATGCCCTGCGCGTCGTCGAAGTGCAGACCGCTGACCTCGGTGCGGAACTGGATGAGGTGCCGCAGCCCGAAGTCGTCGACCATGTGCTCGATGTGGTCGCGGATCTCGGCGCCCCGCGCGTAGGAGCGCGACCAGTTCGGGTTCTTGACAAACGAGAACGAGTACAGCAGCGACGGGATGTCGCACGCCGCACCGGGATAGGTGTTGTCCCGCCAGGTGCCGCCGACCCGGTCACTGCGCTCGAGGATGACGAGGCCGTCGACACCCGCCTCCGAGAGTTTGATCGCCGCGCCGATGCCGGTGAAGCCGGCGCCGACGATCAAGGTGTCGTGGATGCGATCAGGCTGCCGGCTCATGAGTGACCTCCTTTACCCAGCTCGGCACCTTCGGCAGCAATGGCCGCGGGTAGCGGTCGGAGAGCCACACCATCGAGTTGGCCAGCAGGTGGTACGGATGACGCGGGTTGGTGACCACGGCGGCGTAGCGCCGCAAGAACAGGTAGGTCGGCACCCGGCGGGTGTGGTCGCCGCGATCGCCGAGTTCCTTGAACCGCTTGACCGCCCGGTACAGCCGCTCGGGCTCCATGCCCATGGCGACGATCTCGTTGCGGATCCGGTTGATCAGCGGCGCGCCCATGATCGCACCGATGATGAGGCCAGGTGTGGCGTTGTGCCCGACGAAGTCGATGAGCAACCGTCTGATCTTCGCGTGACCGATCATGTTGAGCACTTCGAAATCCACGACGAGGTGCACGACCCGGTGTGCCACCAAGTCTTCGAAAAGATCAACAACGACGAATCCCGGCACCTCGTCGAGCAGGAATTTCAGCAGTGCGCCGTCGAGCGCGACCTCCAGCATGGGGATGACGGTGCCCAGCAGTGACAGCGGCATGTCGTCGGCCCAGCGGTCCAGCCAGTCGATGGCAAGGCGGATGTTGACGTTCGGTTCGGGCACCTCGCCGTCTTCGAGCATTCCCCACCGTTTCATCAGCGCGAGTTCGGCATTCGCGTGCCGCTGTTCCTCGGCGTGGAAGTAGCGGTAGATCTCGGCGATGGTCGGTGTCGGCGCCTTCTTGGCCAACGCGGCGAACCCGCGCGCGCCGATGTTCTCGATCCAGCACAGGTCGGCCATGAAGGCCTTCAGTCCGGGTCGCTGCTCGTCGGTGATGAGCTCGGCGCCCGGCGCGTCCCAGTCGATGTCGGCCAGCGCCCACTGACGGTCCTTGATCTTGGCCAGCATCGCGTCCATGTCGATCGCCATCTCGATTCTCCTCTACGTGGTGACGCGGGCGGTCAGGCCGACGGCGCGGGTGTACACCGTCGGAGTGAAACGCTTTATACCCCAACCGATCCGGGCATCGGGTTGCGGCATGCAGTACAGGCCGCCGCGGTCGTGCGTGTCCAGGCACATGCGGGCGACCCGGTCGGGGGAGAAGCCGGTCCAGCGCATCAGTCGGTCGGCCAGTTGGGTGGATCGGTCGGAGATAGCGCCACCCTCCGCTCCTGAATTGATGATGTTGGTCTTGACGAATGTCGGGCACAGAGCCG
>NZ_LZJE01000251.1:0-40137 GCF_001666865.1 Mycobacterium sp. E136 | reverse complement strand
GCGCGGCGACGGCCTGCTCGTCCATGAAGCTGGCGTACAGATCGCCGATGCGCTGTTCGTCGCTGCCCTGGGCCGCGTTCGACGCCGCCGCGTCGGTGCCTGATGTCGCCGCCGCTGCTGCTCCGGTGATCAGATCGCGGACCTGCTCCTCCGCGCGGTCGTACAGCGACCGGAACGCACCGTCGGTGGCGCGGTCCCCGGGCATCTGATACTCGGTCAGCCAGCGGCCGTTCACGTAGCCGAACAGGTCGTCTTGCGGGCGGGCGTCGGCATCGACGTAACTGAGGTCGATACCGGATCTGATTGCTTCTACCGTCACCCCACCAGGGTGCCAGAACCCGTGGCGGGTCTCCCGGGTCGCTGCGGCACCGCGAGACCCTCGAGCGTCTCGGCGATGCGGTCGAACGCGTTCACCGCGCTGATCTCGCGGCGCACCCGGCGCACGGCGATGCGGTAGGCGTCGGTGCCGAGGATCTCGTCGACGGCGCCGGCGATCGCGGCGCGTGCCGGCCGTGAGGTGCCAAGGTTGACGCCGACCCCGGCGTAGCCCACGCGGGCCGCGACCTCCGGTTTGTCGGCCGAGCCGCCGGCGACGATCAGCGGGATACCGTGCGACAACGCCTGATGCACGCCGCCGTAGCCGCCGTTGGTGATCATCACGTCGACGTTGGGCAGCAGTTCGGCATAGGGCAGGAAGTCGGTGACGCAGGCGTTGGCGGGCACCCGGCCGGGGATCGTCGTACGACCCCGCCGCCCCGTCGTCGCGACCACCCGCAGATCCTCGCGATCGGCCAGCGCCTCGACGGTCGGGACCACGAGCGCGTCGAGGTCCTCGTTGTCCCACGTGCCCTGGCTGACGTGCACGACCGTGCGCCCATCGGCCGCCGGTTCCCACGGCAGCCCGTGCCGATCGGCCGACGGTCTCGGGATGACCGGGCCGGTGTAGACGACGGTCGCGGGCAGGTCGCTGCGCGGATACTCCAGCGACGGCACCGTGAACTGCAGCAGCCGGTCGGCGAGCAGTGGCCAGTCCGTCAGGAACACCGGAGACGGCGGGGCGTCGACCGCGGCCAGCGCGCCGTTCAGATCGGCGTGGACGTCGCGGAACATGACCCGGTGCGTCACCCACGTCATCGGTTCGTAGTTGAGGTCCGACCGTGGTGCCCACGCCGTCCCGAACGGCGGAGCGTCGGCGCTCGACAGGGTCAGCGGCCCGACCCCGCAGACCAGGATCCACGGCCGTGGCCGGTGGCCCGTCAGCAGCGGCAGTGCGCCGGTGAACGCGACATCGCACAACACCGCGTCGAAGCGTTCCTGCGCAAGCGCTTTACGCAGTGCCCAGTACTGCGCGGCCAGCGGATCGATGAACACCGAGCGCATCTCGGCGCGACCCCGATACCAGCGATCGAGCAGCGCAGGCACGCCCCGCAATCCGGTGTCGTCGCGCCTGGGATGGGCCGCGTCGGGCAGATCGATCGCGAACAGGTTCCGCTCGAGCACCGCATCCCGATGCTCGGCGCCGGTCAGCACCGTGACGCGGTGACCGCGCTCTTGCAGGTCGGCAGCGACGTACAGCAGCGGCATCACATGCCCGGGGATCGGGCTGGCGGCGATGAGGTAGTTGGCCACGCAATCCCTTCGGTCGGCCGGTCGCGAGCCTGCATACCCCGCTTCGACCCTCTTGAGCGCGGGGCGGGTTGTGACATTGACCGCTCACCGGCGTCCGGGCCGCAGCCCGGTACCCTCACGCGCATGCCCGAGGACGAGCCCACCGCGACCGAGGACGGTCCCGTCTTCACCAGTTACGGCATTGCATCAGCGGTACTGGGCGTGATCGCGGTCGTCGCGGTGGCGCTGGCCGCGCTGATCTGGACCCAGCACCGCGACGACACCGACGAACTGCGGTATCGCTCGCGCGTCATGCAGACCGCGGCCGACTGGACCAACGTGCTGATCAACATGAACAAGGACACTGTGCAGGCCGACATGGTCAAGCTGCACGAGGGCACGGTCGGTCAGCTCAACGCGGACTTCGATGCGGCGGTCGAGCCGTACCGCAAGCTCGTGCAGACCCTGCAGGCGAAGACCGCCGGCCAGATCGACTCGGTGGCCGTCGAATCGATCTATCACCCGCCCCCTGGTCCCGACGGGGCGCGTCCGCAGCGGCCGCAGCCCGAGATCTCTGAATTCGCTTCCCGCACCGACACGGTCATGGTGGTGGCGACGTCCATCAGCGAGAACGTCGGCGGGGACAAGCCGAAGACGGTGCGCTGGACGCTTCGGCTGGACGTGTCCGACGTGGACGGCAAACTGCTGATCTCGCGGTTGGAGCCGATCCGATGAGGAACGTCTGGCGGGTCGCCGCATTCGACGTCGCTCCTCCGCTGGCGGCGGTGGCGGCGCTGGTCTACATCGGCATCGCGCTGGCCTGGCCGGTGTGGTGGGTGTCGGTCTGTTCGGTGCTGTGCCTGCTGATCGTGCAAGGCGTGGTGGTCAACGTGGTGCTCGCGCGCCGCGACGCGGTGACGGTCGGCACCGACGACGACGGCCCGGGGTTGAGGTTGGGAGTGGTCGCGGTCGCGACGGCGGCGGTGGCGGCCGCGGTGCTCGTCGGGTACCTGAAGTGGACGGTGCCGGACCGCACGCTGCGCAACGACAGCGCCGACGTCGTCGGCATCGCCAGCAGTGTGGCCGAAGCGTCCGCCACGTTCACCCCCCAGAGCCCGACCGCATCGATCGACCGCGCGGCGGCGATGATGGCCCCGGAACGCGCCGAGGCGTTCAGAAACGAGTTCTCCTCGGTGGCAAAGGATTTGACCAGCCGCAACGTGTCCGCGCAGGCGAGCACCGTCTCGGCGGGCGTCGAAGCCATCGGCCCGAACGCCGCGAGCGTCGCGGTGATCCTGCACGCGACGCAGAACTCGCCGGGCAAGCAGCCCGACACCGCGGTGCTGGCGCTGCGGGTCACCCTGAGCAAGAACGACGGTCGGTGGTTGGTCGACGACGTGTCGCCGATCCACTCACGCTGAGCGCCTGGCCTCCGGTCGAAGCGTCAGCCGAGAAGTCGGGCGTGGTCGACCTTGACACAGCGGTCCATCACGACCGTCAGGCCGGCGGCCTCACCGTCGCGCGCGACCTGTTCATCCCACAGGCCGAGCTGCAACCACAACACCTTGGCGCCCACCGCGATGGTGTCCTGCAGTACCTCGGGAAGGTGCTCGCGGCGCCGGAACACGTCGACGAGGTCGGGCACCACCGGCAGGTCCGCCAGTGACGGGTAGACCGGTGTGCCCTCGATGTCGCTGACGGTCGGGTTCACCAGATACAGCTCGTAATCGCCCGCCGCCTTGAGGTAGGTCCAGATCTCGTGGCTGGCGCGGGCGGGGTTGGGTGATGCGCCGACGATCGCCACCGAGCGGGTCTTTCGCAGGATTTGTTCGAGGTCCATTCCCGGCGTATACCCAGCGCGTCAGTTGTGGGGCCGGGACGATCGCATCCGGGCGAACCGCTCGGAGAGCCGCTTCATGCGCACCATCAACGACGCCGACGGGCTGGTCTTGCCGCTGAGGAAGGCCGCGAAGTCCTCGGCGGGCACACCGATGCGCGACGCGAACTCCTGGCGGCCGAGCCCGGAGTGCTCCAGCAGCGCGCGGATGTGGCGGGCCACCTCTTCGCGCTCGTTGGCCTCGAGGTGTTCGCGGGTGCGGGTGAGGACCTCGGCCAGCGCCTTGGACACGCCGTAGGGCCGCGCGGTCTCGAGCACCTCCTCGACCTGACGGGCGGTGCGTCCGAACGGATCCCGTTTGATCGCTGCGACGATGCGCTGCCACACGGCCAGGTCGTCGGTTTCGAGGGCCGAGCGGATGGCTGCGGTGGGCCAGAACTCGACCGGACGCTCGTCGCCCGCCGGCTTCGCGGCCTGACCTTCGGAGACCCCCTGGCGGCGGGTATCCCGGATGTCGGGAGTCACCGTCACCTCGCCTCCTCCAGCATCGCGACCGCCACCGACAGGCAGCGCTCCCGAACCTTGGCCCACTCCGCCTCCGCCTCTGGACCGGACATCCGGGTGTCGTGCTCGTCCGACGGCTGCGGGTCGGCCAGTCGGCGCACCAGCTGAGTCGCCACCCATTGTTTCCTCGCCTGCGAACCAGAGTAGTACCGGTCCATTGTGCTCAGTACTTCTGCCGCGGTGCGCGTGTCCATGCACTCGACCAGATCGGCGAACTCCGCGTAGTCGCGTGTGGTGTTGCGGCACATGATCAGGTAGCCCTTCAACCGCAGCGTCTCCGCGCCCGTCGGGATCTGCAGGCGGTCACCGGTCGGCAGCTGGACGTTGGTGGTCTCCATCGGGCTGCGCCGCTCCATGGTCGCGTGCTCGCATTCCGATGCGGTCTCCAGCGCGTCCAGCGCGACCGCCAACCGTCCCCGCCACATGGTCACCGGATGCACGGGCGGCGGGGCGGTGGCCAGCGCGGTACCGCCGCCGCCGTTGCGGTGCCCGGCGTTGAGCCGCCCGGCGCTGCGCATCTTCACCGTCGGCGCGCTCGGTGCACATCCGCTGAACGCCAGCGGATCGGCCACCGTCACGGCCTGCGGTACAAGGGTCTTCAGCTTGGCCGCCGACTTGACGACGGTGCGCAGCTCGGATCCGGTCGGTCCGAGCGACGACAGATCGTCGGGGATGATGATCAGGTTCGGTGTGTCGACCTTGGGTAGCGGCTTCTCGAAATCGACCGACGGCAGGACGCGGGCTAGCCACTGCGGCAGCCACCAATTCCACTCGTCGAACATCGCCATCAGTGCGGGCACGAGGACCAGCCGGACCACCGTCGCGTCCACCGCGATCGCCACCGCGCAGGCCACGCCCAGCTGCGCGACCAGCGGCATGCCCGCGAACGCGAACCCGATGAACACCGCGATCATGATGAGGGCGGCGCTGGTGATGGTCCGCGCGCTCGTGCTGACGCCGTAGGCCACCGCGTCGCGGGTGTTGCGTGTCAGCAGGAAGCGCTCCCGGATGCGGGTCAGCAGGAAGATCTCGTAGTCCATCGACAGGCCGAACGTCATCGCCAGCACCAGGGGCGGGATCGTGCTGTCCAGCGACGAGATCCGATCGAAGCCCAGATCCTCGAGCCAGCCCCACTGGAACACCGCGACGAGGCTGCCGTAGGCGGCGGCGACCGACAACACCGTCATCAGCACGCCCTTGATCGCCAGGACCACCGAGCGGATCGCCACCAGCAGCATGCAGAACGCGATCAGCGCCACGAACACGAACACGAGCGGCTGCTTGACCGACACCTGGTCGTCGAAGTCCTTGATCAGCGCGGTCGGGCCGCCGACGTCGATCTTGACGTTCTCGGTTCCGGCCGTCGACGGCAGCTCTGCACGCATCCAGTCGACGGTTTCGCGGGCCGCCATGTCCTCGGGATCGACCGACAGCACCGCCGAGAGCAGCGCGTGGCGGTAGTCCTCGCCGAACGACGGCGGGCTGACCGACACCACGCTCGGGCCCTGGGCCATCCGCTGGCGGATCGCGTCGAGCAGCGGCTCCTTCGCCGGCGCCGATGCGGCGTTGCCGTCCGGGAACGCCACCAACACCCGCACCGGGCCGAGCGCGCCCGCACCCAGGGCTTCGGCCGCGGCGTTGACGCCGCCGCGGATCTCGTGGGTCGGCTCGAACTGCCGCTGCATGCTGTTGCCGAGCATCATCGAGAACGCGGGTGCGGCCAGCGTGATCAGCAGCGCCGCGGCGGCCAGCGCCGACAACCATGGCCTGCGCATCACCCAGCCGGTCCACCGGGTCCAGAACCGGGACTGGGTGCTCTCCGGGCGCCTCGACCAATGCAGGTACGACGAGCGCCGCGCCGCCGACCGGCCGAACGTCGCCAGCACGGCCGGCGTCAGCGTGGTGGAGGTGAGCACCGCCACGGCGACCGCGAGGATGGCGCCGGTGGCCATCGACACCAGCACGGGGGTGTGGATCAGGTAGATGCCGGTCACCGACGCGATGACGGTCAGCCCGGACAGCACCACCGCAAGGCCGGACGTGGCCATCGCGGCGTCGGCGGCCTGATCGGGGTCCCGGCCGGCGCGCAGCTCCTCACGAAACCGCATGAGGATGAACAGTGAGTAGTCGATGGCCAGCGCGATACCGAACATCGACACCGTCGACGTCACGAACACCGACATCGTCGTGAACATCGACAGCAGGTAGACGAGCCCCATGGTCACCACGACGGTGCAGATACCGAGCACCAGCGGCACGGCCGCGGCGGCCAGCGATCCGAACACCGCGAGCAATACGATCAGGACGATCGGAAGGTTCCACCGCTCGGCCTGGGCGATGTCGTGTTTGGTGGCCTGGGTCGCGGCGGCGCCCAGGGCGCCCTGACCGATGACATACAGCTTGACCTTGCCGTTCTCGATCTCGCCCGGGTCCTCGCCGTTGATGCCGACTTTGTGGCGCAGCTGTTTGGCGACGTCGACGGCGCCGGTGTTGTTGAAGTCGAGCTGCAACGTGACGACGTAGGGCCGGTCGGGTTGGGGTGGTGGCTGCTGCGGGTTCGGGACGATCTTGACGCTGGGCACCTCGGCGGCCAGGCGTTCGAGGTGGGCGACGGCGTCGTTCATGTCCTGGTACGACGCGTCGGCGCGCGGTGCGGCCACCAACGCCAGCGGCGACGCCCCCTGATCGGGGAAGTGCTCTTCGAGTTCGCGTTGCACGCGCAGCGACTGGGAGCCCTCGACCTCGAAACCGCCGCCGGTGAGATGGCTGGACTGGTTCAGCGCCAGCCAGACCGACGGGACGAGCAGGAGCACCCATACGGCGAAAACCGCCCAGCGATATCTGCGCAGTTTGCTGCTCAAGCGCAACATGAATTGCTGGATTGGATTCCCCGCTTTCTCCCCGGCGTTTCGTAGCCGAAGCGTACATCAACCTGCGGTAAGGTGCCCCGCCCTTCGGTGTCCTCTCAGGGGCCTCGAGCAGTCTGCCAGCAACGTCTCAAGATCGCCCGATTCGTTCTCGCGAACAACGCGATCGGCGTTACCGCGGACACCCGCCGGGGTGGGTTCGCGGGGGTCGCCGCCGGGCAGAACTGGCGGGGGTCGTGCGCTGGGTGGCAGGATGAGCTTCGGCCGTTTTCGGCGTCGGGGACTGATTGCCGTCCATCGCGAGAGCATTTGCGGACCGTTCGAGATCGTCGACACGTCCGCAAATCGTTAGGAGTTGTCCATGAAAACGACCCCCCGGCTGATTCGTCGTGGCTTCGTCGGCGTCGTCGCCGCCTCCGCAGCAGGCGGGGCCGTGGCGGCCGCGCTGGTGTTGCCGTCCACGACGTCGTTGCCGTCGGCCACCGCCGCCGAGGACCCCTGCGCCGCCAGTTCGGTCGCCAAGACCATCGGAGACGTTGCCAACTCCACCGGCGAGTACCTCGAGGCCCATCCGCAGACGAACCAGGCGTTGACGACGATCTCCAAGCAGCAAGCCGGACCGCAGTCGCTCGGCGCGCTGAAGAACTATTTCGACGCCAACCCCCAAGTCGCCAAGGACATGCAGCAGTTGCAGCAGCCGCTGACGAGCCTGTCGGGTAAGTGCAAGCTGCCGTTCACGCTGCCTCAGGTGATGGGTCTGATGCAGGCCGCGCAGCAGGGCGGGGGCCTGCCCGCGAGTTTGCCGGCGCAGGCGCCCACCCCCAAGGCGCCGACGGCGACCGCGCCGGGCGTCACGACGCAACAGCATGGGGCGTCACCGGTTTCGCAGGGCAGCGCGCCTTCGCCTTCTTCGGCGATCGCCGGTCTGCCCTGACCGGGGACGACGCGTAGCCAACGTCCGCGGGCGTTCTAGGCTGCGGATTTCGCTTTTTCGGCGATTCGTTGACCGCAAGGCAAGAAAGTCTGCGGACATTCTGCTTAGCTTTTCTCCGTTGGTCCCTGTTGGTAGACGTCGCAACCGCAATGGTTACGACCACTCCACTTCCGATGAAGGAGCTCACCCATGTTTCTCTCGGCCCGTTCTGCGCGTCGTGCGGTTGCTGGCGCGGTCGGCACTGGCGCGATTGCCGGTGCGATGTTCTTCGGCGCCATGCCGCTCGCGGGCGCCGAGCCGCCGAACTGCACCGCGGCCGATCTCGCCGGTGTGGCTTCCGGCGTCTCCGCCTCCACTTCGGCTTACCTGTTCACCCATCCGGACGTGAACTGGTTCTTCACCAGCCTGGAAGGTCTGCCGCGCGAGGACGTTCGGGGCAAGGTGCAGGACTACCTGAACAACAACCCTCAGGTGAAGGCCGAGCTGACCGGTATCCGCCAGCCACTGGTTGACATCAAGAACCGCTGCGGCGACACCAACGGCGACGGCATCGCCGACAGCTAGGCCTTCGTTCGCTTGGCTTCTGGGCCGTCCGCTCAGCAGGAAGGTGCGGGCCGCACTGTGCTGATGGTCGACGACGACCCGGATGTCAGGACCTCGGTCGCGCGCGGTTTGCGCCACTCGGGGTTCGACGTCCGGGTCGCGGCGACCGGTAAGGAAGCACTGCGGCTGCTCTCCAACGAATCGCACGATGCGCTGGTTCTCGACGTACAGATGCCCGAACTCGACGGGGTCGCCGTCGTGACCGCGCTGCGGGCGCTGGGAAACGACATCCCGATCTGCGTGCTGTCCGCGCGCGACACCGTCAACGACCGCATCGCCGGGCTGGAAGCCGGCGCCGACGACTACCTGACGAAACCGTTCGACCTGGGCGAGTTGGTGGCCCGGCTGCACGCGCTGTTGCGCCGGGCCAGCCACTCCGATCACCAGTCGGACACCATGACGGTCGGGCCGCTGACCATCGACACGGCGCGCCGGCTGGTGTTCGTGGCGGGGGAGCGCGTCGATCTGACCAAGCGCGAATTCGACCTGCTGGCAGTGCTTGTCGACAACGCCGGTGTGGTGTTGAGCCGGCAGCGGCTGCTGGAACTCGTGTGGGGCTACGACTTCGACGTCGAGACCAACGTCGCCGATGTGTTCATCTCCTATCTGCGGCGCAAACTCGAACGCGATGGGCTGCCGCGGGTGATCCACACCGTGCGCGGTATCGGCTACGTGCTGCGGGAAGAGGCCTGAGACGAGCTTGCGAGCCGAACGATCGGGCACGGCCGAGTGAAGACGCCGCGGATTCTGCGGTCGGCGTCGCTGCGCACCCGGGTGGCCGTCGCGGCGGGCGCGGCCGCGGCTGCCGTCGTCGCCACGTTCCTGGTGCTGACGTCGGTGGTGTTGGCGAACAACGATGTGGCCCAACTCGATCGGCGGCTCGATTCGATCATCGACGCCAGCGTGTTCCCCGATCAGAGCCAAGATGTGCGCCGCGGGGTGTTGACGACGGGCCGGTCGCGGTCGACGGGGGAGGTGGTGTTCCAGCGCGGTCTGCAGTTGCCGCCGCTACCGCCCGGCACCGCGACCGTCGAGGTCAACGGCGTTGAGTACCGGGTTCGCACGATTCCGCTGAACCAGGACGGGGGGGTGTTGATGTCGGTCGGCATCCGAGCCGACAGTATCTTGTTGAGCCCCAGAAGGATTCCGCTCTACACCGGTGTCGGAGTCCTGACCGTCCTGGTGGCGGCGGGGTTGGGCTGGCTGCTGGCGGGACCCGCGGTGCGCCCGCTGCGGAGGCTCACCGAACACACCAAGAAGCTCGGCAGGGACAGCACCGACATGCCGGAGGTGCACGGTGTGCGCGAAGCCGAGGACCTCTCCGAGGCGATGTCGGGGATGCTCAACCGGCTGGCCGCCGCGCAGCGGGCCACCACGAATTCCCTTCAGGCCGCGCAGGATTTCGCCGCCAACGCCGCACACGAGCTGCGCACCCCGCTGACCGCGATGCGTGCCGACATCGACACGTTGCGCATCCACGACCTGCCCGCCGACGAGCGCGACGAGGTGGTGCAGGACCTTTCACGGGCTCAGCGCAGGGTCGAGGCCATCATCACCGCGCTCGGTCAGCTCGCCTCGGGGCAACTCGCACGCACCGAGGACCGCGAACTCATCGACGTGGCAGAGCTGTTGGACCGGGTGGCGCGTGAGAACGCCCGCGCCGGCGGCGCCGTCGAGATCGAGGTCCAAGCCGACGACGACCTCGGCACCATCTGGGGCTGGCCGGGTGGCCTGCGCCTGGCGGTGGACAACCTGCTGCGCAACGCGATCGCCCACGGCAGGGCGAGCCGCATCGTGCTGGCGGCGCACCGGAGGAACGGGACGATGACGATCGTCGTCGACGACAACGGCTGCGGGCTGCCTGCCGACGAGCACGAGACGGTGCTCGGCAGGTTCTCCCGCGGCAGCACCGCAGCACCCGGCGGTTCGGGTCTGGGGCTCGCCCTAGTGTCCCAGCAGGCCGTGTTGCACGGCGGCCACATCGAGCTTTCCGACGGTCCGCTCGGTGGCCTGCGCGCGACGCTGACGGTGTCAGCGGCGAGTCATGACCAGGATTCCGGCGCGCCAGCCGAGTAACAGCACCGCTGTCGCAACCGACGCCACCACAACGAAACTCGGTGCCACACCGGCGGAGGTCAGCTTGCGCAGCAGCATCCCCACCACGATGGTGCATACCCACACCGCGACCCCGGTCGGCGCCAGCGAATAGGGCCGACGCCATCCGAGGGACAGCAGCCAGCCGGCGAGGGCACCCGTCACGAACGGCCATGCGGTCTCGGCGATGCCTGCGAGGTTCAGGCCCTCGTCGTGGCTGCGCCGTCCGATCGCGGCGAACACGATCAGGCAGACGACATCGGTGGCGAGGGCTGTCAGCGCGGGCCGAGTCTGTTCGCGGCTATCGATCGGCATATGTCATCACATCCAATTGCAGTGGCATGGCGTGCTTTTCGTCACGAGCGGCGAAACCGGGCTGAAGTCTCGCGGTTTCTCCCTCGAAGAGGGGGGCGATCACGTCGTCACCGTCGACGATTCGCGCGTCGAGCCGAAACGCGTCGAACACGAACGGCAATCCGTTGGAGCCCAGCGGGTCCGGTGAGCTCATCACCTGGAAGTGCAGGTGCGGTGCGGTGGTGTTGCCGGTGTTGCCGACCTTTCCGATCACCTGGCCCGCGGTCAGCCGGTCGCCGGGCTTGACCGCGACGGTGCCGGTCTTGATGTGCGCGTAGAGCGCGTAGTTCCCGTCGCCGAGATCCTGCACGACGTGGTTGCCTGCGTACTGGTTCAGCGGTAGGCCGGTCGGGTTGCGGCCGGGCACCTGTTCGGGAAGGCCGTCGAGCACCGTGACCACCGGACCGTCGCCCGCGGCGTGAATGTCGGCGCCGAAGTAGGCGAAGCTCTCCAGCTTGGACGCGTTGCCGGTGACCAGTCGTCCGTCGGGAGCGAGTTGGACGTAGTCGATCGCGAACCGTTCCGCGGCCCACAGTCGGCCGTTGAGGGGGTTGAGTGCGGTGCGGTGGTCGCTGGTTCCGCAGCACCCGCCGCCGTCGACCCAGCCCGGTCCGGCCAACGGGGGCCGGAGGACGATCGGCTCGCGGGGTTGCACGTCCACCGGCGCGATGTCAATGGTCTGGTCGGCGGGGAAGAGCGGTTCCATCGGGTCGGGGTTGCTCAACGCGACGGCGTGGGTGAGGCGGGTCGGCATCTGCGCGTCGTCGTCCAATACGACGTCGAACCACACGACCGCCGTCTGTGCGGGCCCGATTGTGGTTGTCGGGCTTGGGGTTCCGAGTATCCGGGTCCACTGCGCCAATTGATCCTCGCCGAGGTCGAGCAGGACGACATCGCGGTCGAGCACGGTGACCGACTTCAGGCTCAGCTGGTTCGGCAGCGTGTTGGTCAGGGTGATTTCGTACACCAGATGCTTCTTGCCGTCCGTGGCGCGCACCGGCACGGGTTGGCTGATCGCGTCGCCGACGATCGGGGTCGCCACTGACGGGGCGGGGCCGCGGCGTGGTCCTTGAGGCGGGGGTGAGGCCGTCGTCGTCGTTTCCGGTGACGACTCGGTCGGCGACGTCAGTTCGGCCGGCTGCATGGCAGGCGAACAGGCGGCGATCAGTGCCGCGGCACCGAGGACGGCTATCGCTGGTCGGCGCATGCGTCGGGGTCGACGTCGGTCTCGGTGCGGAACATGAAGAAGAACACCACCCATCCGATCGCCGCGATGAAGATCCAGCTGACGAGCCGGTAGATCAGCATCGCGGAGATCGCCGAGGCCAACGTCATCCCGCTCGACACCAGGCCGGGCACCAGCACCGCCTCCACGACGAGCAACCCGCCGGGCATCAGCGGGATCGAGCCGACCGCGCGGGCGGCGACGTAGGCGACGATCACCCCGAGCAGCGACGGTTTACCGCCCGCCGCGAAGCACGCGAACAGCAGCGTCCCCACGCCGGTAACCAAGGTGAACATCGACCAGGTGAACGCGATGGACAGCTGGCGCCTGCTCAGCTTCACCGACTCGAGCTGCGCCAGCGTCTCGCGCCATTTGGTCAGCCCGTTGTGGGCGGGTTTCGCGCGCACGTAGTTGACCCACGACAGCACCCGCACTCCGATGCCGTCGAGCAGATCCGGCCGGGAGGCCACCGCCTGCGCCAGCACGATCAGCATGACGAAACCAGCCAGCGTGAAGATCAACGAGAACGGGTTGTGCTTGGCCCCCAGAAAGAACGCGCTGCCGAGCCCCAGCAGCGCCAGGCTGATCACCTGCAGCGCCCCGGACATCACCAGCTGCCACGAGGCGATGACCGGCGTCGCACCCCAGAGGCGCTGCTGTCGGTAGATGAACGTCGCCGAGAGCACCGGTCCACCGGGAAGCGTCGTGCTCAGCGAGTTGCCCGCATAGAACGCGGCCTGCGAACGCCATTGCCGCACCGGCACTTCCGCCGACCTCAACAGCTTGCGCTGGATGTCGCCGAAGAAGTGCATGGAGGCCATTGCCGTGCCCACGGCCGCCAGCACCCACCACCAATCCGCGGTGTAGAGGCTGTGCCACGCCTTGGCGAGCTGATCCCACACGAGTCCGAGTTCGACGCTCAGCACGATGGCCACGAGGGCGAGGACGGCCCACCGCAGCCACCAGTACCTGCTGCGGGTGGAGCGCCCCTGGCTGTGGGCCGCACTCGCGGGCGCGTCGTGTGCCACGGGGTAAGGGTAGTGCCTGGTGACGCCGTTTCCCGAGATCCGTCGCAGCAAGTGCCAGGCCGTTACGCTATCGGGATGCCTGGGGGCCCTTCTCTCGACGACGCGTCCGTCTCACCTCTCGTTCGCAAGGGCGCCGCCTGGTCGTGGCGCCTGCTGGTCATCCTCGGCGCCGTCGTCGCCCTGCTCTGGACGGTGAAGCAGCTGGAGATCATCGTCGTTCCGGTCGCGTTGGCGACGATGCTGGCGGCGCTGCTGATGCCCGCCGTCGACTTCCTCGACCGCCGCGGCGCGCCCCGGGCCGGGGCGGTGGCGCTGATGCTGCTCAGCGGTTTTGCCGTGGTCGGTGGCATCCTCTCGTTTGTCGTCACGCAGTTCATCGAGGGCGCCCCGGAGCTGACTCAACAGGTCAGTCGCAGCATCGACGGAATTCGTAACTGGTTGATCGACGGCCCGCTACACCTGAGCCGGGAGCAGATCGACAACGCGGGCAACGCCGCTATCGATGCCCTGCAGAAAAATCAGGAGAAGGTGACGACCGGCGCGCTGTCGACCGCCGGAACGGTGACCGAGATCGTGACCGGCGCCGTGCTGGTGTTGTTCACGCTGATCTTCCTGCTGCAGGGCGGCCGCAACATCTATGCGTTCGTCACCCAGATCTTCCCCGCTCACGTGCGTGACCGGGTGCGCGACGCGGGCCGGGCGGGCTTTCACTCGTTGATCGGATATGTGCGCGCCACCTTCCTGGTGGCACTCGTCGACGCCGTCGGCATCGGGACCGGCCTGGCGATCATGGGTGTGCCGCTCGCGCTGCCGCTGGCCTCACTGGTGTTCCTCGGCGCGTTCATCCCGCTGGTCGGTGCCGTCGTGGCGGGTGCACTCGCGGTGGTCGTCGCGTTGATCGCCAAGGGTTTCATCTACGCGCTGATCACCCTCGGTCTGGTCATCGCGGTGCAGCAGCTCGAAGGCCACGTGCTGCAGCCGTTGGTGATGGGACGCGCGGTCTCGATCCATCCGCTCGCGATCGTGTTGGTGATCGCGGGCGGCGGTGTGCTCGCGGGCATCGTGGGCGCGCTGCTGGCGGTGCCGGTGCTGGCGTTCCTCAACAGCGCGGTGCGGGTGCTGACGGCGCGTGATCCGGAGGCCGAGCAGGAAGCACTCGAATCCGACGACGGACCGTTGGTCAAGGCCGAAACAGACGACGTGGAGTGAACTTTCGCCGTCCGGTCTGTCCTACAGTCGGCCTTCGCGCCGCAGCAGATCCTGAGCGCTGACACCGCCGCGGGACTGCCGCTCGGCGTCCTCGGGTGTGTTGAGCTTCTCGGTCGCGGCGTCGGCGTCGTCGCCCTGCTTACCGGCTTGCCGCCCCGGGGTGGGGATGGCGGTCGTTTTGTCAGGGTCCGGGTCCCGCGGTTGTGACCGCGACGTCGGGATCGCCGTCGTCGGCTCGTTGCCGGGCGTCGGAGGCGCGACGCGCGGACGCTGGGCCCGGCCTTCCGGCGGGGTTCCCACCGGCATCGCGCGGGTGGGTTCGGCCGACGGGCGTTGCGGAGCGGGCGCGGGCGGGGCGGGCGGTGTGCCGGTGCCCCGCAGTTCACCGAGCCACGACTCGATCTCGCGTTCCTCGCGCTGCGGCTGTCCGGCACCCGGTCGCGGAGCGGCCGGGGTGGGCGGTGCGGGCGGCGGTGTCGGCCGTGCCGCCTGGCGCGCCGAAGCGGCGGCGTTGCTCACCGCGTTGCGCACGGCGTTCTTCGCCATCGACAACCGCGTGGTCTGCGGCTCGTCGGACGGCGACTCCTGCGGTGGCGTTGCGGTGCTGGGAATGCGCGTCGTACCGGTCGCCGACGGCACCCGCTGCGGCACCGCTGCGCGGGTGGCGCCGGCACGCGACGGCCCGGCGACCGCGGGATGCGTCGGATCGTGCGGCGGACGTGGCCGAGGCGGCACCGGTGCGCCGGCACCGACCAGCGCCTCGGGATCCTCGGGGGTCTCCCGCACAGCGGGACGCCTGCGCTCGTCGGGCAACTCGGTCTCGCCGAGCCCCAACCGCTCCTGGATCCGTTTCATCCATCGCGGCGCCCACCAGCAGTCGTCGCCGAGAAGCTTCATCACCGCGGGCACGAGGAACATCCGGACGATGGTGGCGTCGAGCAGCAGCGCGATCAGCAGACCGAACGCCAGGTACTTCATCATCACCAGGTCGGAGAACACGAACGCTCCGGCGACGACGGCGAGCACCAACGCGGCACCGGTGATCAACCGGCCCGTCGTCGCGGTGCCGACGCGGATGGCCTCGGCGGTGGACAGCCCGCGCTCGCGGGCCTCGACCATGCGGGAGACCAGGAACACCTCGTAGTCGGTCGACAGACCCCAGATGACCGCGATGATAAGGCCGATCATCGGCGCCATCAGCGGCTGCGGCGTGTAGTTCATGACGCCGGAGCCGTGGCCCTCGACGAACATCCACGTCAACACGCCCATCGTCGAACCCAAGGTGAGCGCGCTCATCACCGCGGCCTTGATCGGCAACACCACCGATCCGAACGCCAGGAACATCAGGATCGTCGTGGTGACGATGAGGATGGTCACCATCAGCGGCAGCTTGTCGAACAGGCTGTGAATGCTGTCCTGCTCCAACGCCGGTGTACCGCCGACGGAGATCGACAGACCGCGCGGCGGCACGATCGAGCGAAGCTCCTCGACCTTCTTGGCCGCGTCGTTGCGGTTGACGAGGCCGTTCTGGATGACCTGGACCGACGGGTCCTTCGAGCCGCCCTCCTGGTACGGGCGCGGCTGCCACATCTTGGTCGGGTCGTCCTCGGGCTGGATGAACCCGGGGATCATCATCGCCTTGTTGCGGATCTCGGCGACCTGTTGGTCGGTGACCGGGTCGCCGTTGTCGTTCTCGATCACCAACGTCAGCGGTTCGGTGCGGAACCCGGGGAACGACTTGTCGAACGCCTCTTGCGCCTGGCGCACCGAGTTGTCCGGCGGCAGGTACTTTTCGCTGATGCCGCCGAGCGACAACTGCCCCAGCGGGATGATCAGCAGGATCATCACGATGACGATCGGTGCGGCGAACGCGATCGGGCGTTTCATCACCCGGTTGACGAGCTTGCCCCAGAAGCCCTTCTCGACCTCGGCACGCGTCTTGGTTTTCTGCGTCTTCTCCGCCAACCAGTTCAGCCACCACACCGTCGGCTTGCGGACCAGCGGGCTCATGCTCGCGGCCGAGAGCACCGTGATGGTGCCGGCCACGAAGATCGCGATGGCCAGCAGCAGATAGAAGATTCCCGTGCCGAGGGTGTCCTTCGCGGCGAACAGGCCGTAGAAGATCCAGGCGAACGAGCCGATGTAGCCGAGCACCAGGCCCAGCAGGGCGTAGTTGGCGCCCTTGTCGTAGCTGCGTTTGATCTGTGCCCTGGCGATGTGGCCGACGGGGATCGCGGCGAACGGGATGAGCACACCCAGCGGGATCGACGCGATCGCCAGCGGGTTCGTGCGGTCGGTGGTCTCCGCCGGCGACGGGGTCGGATATGGGTTGGTGAACCGCAGCAGGGTGCGCACGCCGAGCGCGTCGACGCGGGCACCGAGGATGCCAAGGGCCGCGGCCAGCACCGTCACCGACAGGATCGCGGCCAACATGACCGAGGCGATGATCGCGTAGGTGATCGACTTCAGGAAGCCCTGCGGGAACAACAGCAGCGGCACTGAGGACGCCACCAGGATCACCGCGGAGAACATGATGGTGCGGCCCGAGGTCATCACGGTGCGCCGGACCGCGGCCTCGGTGTCGTAGCCCTCGGCGATCTCCTCGCGGAACCGGCTGACCATGAACAGGCCGTAGTCGACCGCGATACCGAGGCCCATCAGCGTCACCACCGGCTGGGCGAAGAAGTGCACCGGCATGAACTCGGCGAACAGTCGCATGATGCCCAGCGCGCCGGCGATCGTCAGGCCGCCGATCACGCCGGGCAGGGCCGCGGCGACGACACCGCCGAACACGAAGAACAGCACCACGCAGACCAGCGGGATGGCCGCGACCTCGGCGCGGCGCTGATCCTCACCGATGCTGCCGGTCAGCTCGCTGGCCAGCGGGTTGAGGCCGGCCAGTTCGATGCGCCCGCCGTTGAGTTGCTGTAGGTCCGGTTCGACGGCCTGGTAGTTCTTCAGGATCTCGTCGTCGGTGTCGCCCTTGAGCGGAATGCTGACGAAGGTTCTCGACAGGTCGCTGGTCTTCATCTGCTGGACCGTCGCGCTGGCGGCGTCGGGCGCCCGCAGCCAGCCGACCCAGCTCACCACCTGGTCGGGATGGTCCTTGACGAAATCGTCGAGCTCACCGACCACATCACGCTGCCACTTCGGGTTGTCGACCTTCTCCCCGTCGGGCGGTGTGAGGATCGCCACCACGTGGCTGGTCCGGTCACGGCCGAACGCCTCGTCGGCGACCACCGAGGCGTGCACCGACTGGCTGCCCTCGTCGTAGAAGCCGCTCTGGGTGACGTGGCTGCCGAGGCTGATCCCGTAAATGCCGCCACCGAGGCAGAGCGCGACCATGACGCCGATGACGATGTATCGATACCGGTACACCGTTCGACCCCACCAGGCGAACACGTAAGCTCCTTACTCGATTCTCTCGAAGTCGATGGCGACCTCTCAGCGGTTCAGTTGTTGACCCGCGAGGTCAATAGCGAGGACAGCGGCCGGAACGGCTGCAACCATGCCCCCTGCTCGGGCAGCGAATCGAGCCCGATTCGCGGTAGCGGTTCCCGGAAAACACCAGGGATGTCCTCCAGGTCGACGAACTCCAAGGTATCCGACGCTAGCGCCCAGCTCGCATGTTCGCGAAATCCGAGCACCTGGACCGGGATGCCGTCGCGGGCGATCTCCTCCAGCGGCTGTTTGAAGGCCTGTCCGTCGGCGGAGGCCACCAGCAGGCCGGCCAGACCCTCGCCGCGGCGCAGCGCGATGTGGTCCAGCATGTCGCTGTCGACGTCGCTGTCCTCGTCGATCTTCGGCTTGGCGAAGACCGCGAACCCCACGTTACGCAAGGCCTCGACCCACGGGCGGACGACGTCGGCGCTGCCGGGGGCGATGTTGGTGAAGACGGTGGCCTCCGGCTCCAGCGAGACGTCGGGCCGATCGGCCGACAGTTCGGCGGTGCGGGCCAGCAGCCAGCGGCCCAGCGCGTCGAACCGGGGCCGGTGCGCGGCGGTCGGCCTGCCGCCGAGGATCGAGCCGAGTCCCATGTCGAGGTTCGGCGCGTCCCAGACCAGCAGTACGCGGGCCGTCGCTTCGACCGGCGGCGAGGCCGCCTCGGGCGGCGCCACATCTTCTATATGCCCGATGTCTTCAGTGAGGCTCATGCGCTCATCACGCTTTCTCCCACAGCAGTTCGGCGACAGCGCTACCGGCGTGCTGCGCCTTTCCCTCGTACTTGGTGACCGGCCGCTCGACGGAGATCGGTAACGCGTCCGACGGGCTCACCCGGCGCAGCCGCGGCTCGGCGTCGCCGACCTCGGCGATGTGATCGGCGTAACCGGCGTGGTCGGTTGCGGCGTGCAACACACCGCCGGGCCGCAGTCGGTCGGCGATCAGGCCGACGGTCGCCGGTTGCAGCAGCCGGCGCTTGTGGTGACGGGCCTTCGGCCAGGGGTCGGGGAAGAACACCCGGACTCCGGTCAGCGACTCGGGGCCGAACATGTGCTGCAGCGCGTCCACGCCGTCGCCGCGGACCAGCCGGATGTTGGTCACGCCCTCGCGGTCGATCGCTGACAGAAGCTGGGCCAACCCGCGGCGGTACACCTCGACCGCGACGACGTCGAGGTGCGGTTCGGCCTTGGCCATCGCCAGCGTCGAGGTTCCGGTTCCGCACCCGATCTCCACCACGACGGGCGCCGACCGGCCGAACCAGGCCTCGGTGTCGATTCGCGGCGCAGGCACGTCGCCTTCGCGGGCCTGCATGCCGATCTGCGGCCACAGCCGTTCCCACGTGGCCTGCTGCGCGGCGGTCAGCGTGGTGCGTCTGGTCCGGAAGCTCGTGACGCGGGGGAAGCGGTGCTGCTGGCCGGCCGGCGAATCGAAGCTTTCGGGTCCCGAAGTCGACCCCTCGGCGACGTCGGGCCCGGACACATGCATTTGTCCATGGTGGCTCATCAAGGGTCGAGTACCCGCATCGTGGTACAGATTGATACCCAACAGTTGCCTTCGGCTGGTATCGGCGGCTATCCCCAAGCGCAGGCACGGCCGCTCCCACGTCATCCCCAGAGGTGTCACGATCGTCGAAGGCGGAGTATGTCCCGCTCACGACAGGGGAAGGTCACCAGATTTTCGTCGACGCGCTGTTGCACATCTGCCAAGACAGCCGTGATCCGCGGCTGACGTCGATCACCAGGCGACTCTGCGCGCCGACGCGGGTCTCGGTGCGCGGCCGAAACGGCGTTGGCCGCGCGACCGTCGCCGCGGCGTTGACGGCCGCGGGCGTGGAGGTGGTGGCCGACCGGGCCGCCGACGTTGACGTGTTGGTGATCGCCGAAGCGCTCAAACCCGAGGACCGGGCGTTCCTCGACACGTCCGGTGGGCCCACCGTCGTCGTCCTCAACAAGGCCGACCTCTCGGGGTTCGGCGCGGCGGGGCCGATGGCGTTGGCGCACCACCGCGCCACGCAGTGTCGCGCGCTGACCGGCGTGCCGACGGTGCCGATGGTCGCGCTGCTCGCCCGCGCGGACCTGACCAGCGACCTGGTCGATGCGCTGCAGACGCTGCGCACCGAACCGGCCGATCTGTCGTCGACCGACGCGTTCGTCGAGGCGCCGCACAGGGTGCCCCGCGAGGTGCGCGAGCGGCTGCTGACCGTGCTCGACCGGTTCGGCATCGCCCACGCGGTGCTCGCACTCGACCGCGGCGTCGGCCGCGACGCGCTGCCGAACCATCTGCGCAAGCTCAGCCGAATCGACCGGGTCGTCGAGCACATCGAGGCGGCGGGTGCGCCGCTGCGGTATCGGCGGCTACGGACCGCAGTGACCCAATTGCGCGCGCTGGCAACACATTCGGACGACGCAAGGCTGGCCGAACTGCTGGTGAGCGACGACGCCGTCCTCTCGGTGATGACGGCGGCGGTCGATGTCGTCGAGGCCGCGGGTGCGCAGGTCGAGCGCGGCGACGACGCGGACTCGCACCTGCGTCGCGCCGTGCACTGGCGCCGCTATGGCGACGGCCCGGTCAACGCGCTGCATCGTGCCTGCGCCGCCGATATCAGCCGGGGATCGCTTCGCCTGCTGGGGCGGTCGCGGTGACGGCGGACGTGACGAGCGCCGATCAACGCGCGTCGGCCGATGCGGTGGTCACGGCCATCGAACCGGGACTGGCCGTGCCGGCGGTGTGCGCCCGCGACGTCGTACTCGTGACGGGTCCGTGGTTGGCAGGAACGACGAGCGTGACCGTGGCGCTTCGCGAGCGGATGCCCGAGCACACGTTCGTCGAGGCCGAGGACATCGGCCGGGCCGATGCGCCTGCGGCGGTGGTGTTCGTCGTCTCCGCGGTGTCTGAGCTGAGCGAATCCGACTGTCAGCTCGTGGATTTGGTCGCGCGCAACACCGACCTGGTGGTCGGTGTGGTGTCGAAGATCGATACGCACCGCGACTGGCGACAGGTGCTGGCCGCCGACCGGACAGTGCTGGCCGGCCGGTCGCCTCGGTACGCCGACGTGCCCTGGGTGTGGGCGGCCGCGGCGCCGGATCTGGGCGAGCCACGCGTCGACGAACTCGTGAGTGTGCTGCGGCAGCGACTCGCCGACCCCGAGCTGGCGCGACGGAACCGCCTGCGCGCGTGGGAAACCCGGATCGAGTCGGTGATCGGCCAGTACCGCGCCGACGGCGACGGCGCCCACCGCCGCGCCCGCGTTGCGACGCTGCACACGATGCGCGACGAGGTCGTGCGGAATCGCCGGGTGTCGAAGTCCGAACGCAACATCGCGCTGCGCAGCCAAGTCCAGCAGGCGCGTGTGCAGCTGGGCTACTTCGCGCGTAACCGCTGTTCGTCGGTGCGGGCCGAACTCGCCGAGGACGCCTCGACACTGAGTCGCCGGGCGCTCGGTCGATTCGAGGCCCTGGTGCGCGAGCGCGCCGCCGGGGTCGTGGTGGAAATCGAGGACGGCATCACGGCGCATCTGGCCGATATCGCGGCGCAACTCGGTCTGGCCGCCCCGCCGGTGCCCGAGGCGCCACCGGTCCCCGAGGTCACCTCGCCACGGCTGAAGTCGCGACGGCTGGAGACGCAGCTGACGATGATCCTCGGCGCGGGCTTCGGTCTGGGGGTGGCGCTCGCGGTGACGCGGTTGTTCACGGGGTTGGCACCCGGCCTGACCCTCGCGGGGCTGGCGGCCGGTGGGCTCGTGGGGCTGGTGTTGACGGTGTGGGTGGTGGGGATCCGCGGCGTCCTTCAGGACCGGGCCGTGCTGGACCGCTGGCTGACCGAGGTGATCGGCACGGTCAAGTCCGCGGTGGAGGAACGGGTGGCGACGCGGGTGTTGGCCGCCGAGCGAGCGCTGACGTCGGAGTCGGCCGCTCGGGACGAACGTGAGGCCGCCGCGACCTCGCGGCGGATCGCCGAGATCGACGCCGAACTGCGCGAGCACGCGGTCGAAACAGCCCGTGCGGCCGCCGAGCGCGACCGGCGGCTGCCGTCGTTGCAGCGTGCGCTCGACGCCGTTCGGGCCGAACTGTACGGGCGTGCGGATCCGGCGGCGGACGCCGATGTCGGCCGCAACCCGGCCGGCGAAGCCGATACCGAAGATTGACGCCCGTCAAGTTCTCGCACTCGATCGGCAAAACCCCTGTGAAGCGGCCTTCTGAATCGTTCCTGTGAGTGATCGGACACACTCCCGATTCACCGCAGCTTTGCCACCCGCGATAACCTCGGTATAGGGAAACCGCAGCGCCGCTCATCCCTGTCTGGGTGGCGCAAACGGAGCCTTGGGTCCTGGCAGCAACAGACACAGGAGATTTTCATGACCGCAGCGACCATCCCAGGTTTGGACACCGCACCGACGAAACACAAGGGTCTGCTCGCTTGGGTTCAAGAGGTCGCCGAGCTGACGCAGCCCGACCGCGTGGTGTTCGCCGACGGCTCTGACGAAGAGAACGCCCGGCTGTGCGAGCAGCTGGTGGCGGCCGGCACCTTCCAGAAGCTCAACGACGAGAAGAAGCCGAACTCGTACCTCGCGCTGTCCGATCCCTCCGATGTGGCCCGCGTCGAGTCGCGCACCTACATCTGCACGGAGAAGGAGATCGACGCCGGCCCGACCAACAACTGGATGGATCCGGCCGAGATGCGCGGCATCATGACGGACCTCTACCGCGGCTGTATGCGCGGCCGGACCATGTACGTGGTGCCGTTCTGCATGGGCCCGCTCGGCGCCGAGGACCCCAAGTTGGGTGTCGAGATCACCGACTCCGAATACGTCGTCGTGTCGATGCGGACGATGACCCGCATGGGCAAGGCCGCGCTCGACAAGATGGGCACCGACGGCTTCTTCGTCAAGGCGCTGCACTCGATCGGCGCACCGCTGGAGCCCGGTCAGAAGGACGTGCCCTGGCCCTGCAACGAGACGAAGTACATCACCCACTTCCCGGAATCCCGCGAGATCTGGAGCTACGGCTCGGGCTACGGCGGCAACGCGCTGCTCGGTAAGAAGTGCTACTCGCTGCGTATCGCCTCGGCGATGGCGCACGACGAGGGCTGGCTCGCCGAGCACATGCTGATCCTCAAGCTCATCTCTCCCGAGAACAAGTCGTACTTCGTCGCGGCGGCGTTCCCGTCGGCGTGCGGTAAGACCAACCTCGCGATGCTGCAGCCCACCATCCCGGGCTGGCGCGCCGAGACCATCGGCGACGACATCGCCTGGATGCGGTTCGGCAAGGACGGCCGCCTCTACGCCGTCAACCCCGAGTTCGGCTTCTTCGGCGTCGCGCCGGGCACCAACTGGTCGTCGAACCCGAATGCGATGAAGACCATCGAGGCCGGCAACACCGTGTTCACCAACGTCGCGCTGACCGACGACAACGACGTGTGGTGGGAAGGCCTCGAGGGTGATCCGCAGCACTTGGTCGACTGGAAGGGCCGCGACTGGACGCCGGACTCCGAAGAGAAGGCCGCGCACCCGAACTCGCGCTACTGCACCCCGATGTCGCAGTGCCCGACGCTGGCGCCCGAGTGGGACGACCCGCAGGGTGTGCCGATCTCGGCGATCCTGTTCGGCGCCCGCCGCAAGACGACGGTGCCGCTGGTGACGCAGGCCCGCGACTGGCAGCACGGTGTGTTCATCGGCGCCACGATGGGCTCCGAGCAGACCGCCGCCGCCGAGGGCAAGGTCGGCACCGTGCGCCGCGACCCGATGGCGATGCTGCCGTTCCTCGGCTACAACGTCGGCGACTACTTCGCCCACTGGATCGACGTCGGCAAGCAGTCCGACGAGTCGAAGATGCCGAAGATCTTCTTCGTCAACTGGTTCCGCCGCGGCGACGACGGCCGCTTCCTGTGGCCGGGCTTCGGTGAGAACAGCCGCGTGATGAAGTGGGTCATCGACCGCATCGAGGGCCGGGCCAACGGGCGCACCACGCCGATCGGCACCGTGCCCACCGCCGAGGATCTGGACCTGTCCGGACTGGACGTCGACCCCGCCGACGTGGACGCCGCACTGGCGGTCAACGTCGACGAGTGGCGTCAGGAGATCCCGCTGATCGAGGAGTGGTTCGAGTTCGTCGGCGAGAAGTTGCCTACCGGCATCAAGGACGAGTTCGACGCGCTCAAGCACCGGTTGGAAGCCGAGTAATCCCGCGAGCGTGCGTGTTTGCACACGACACGCCGCCAAAATACGACACTTTGAGCACGCTCACCGTGCGGTGAGCGTGCTCAAGTGTTTGTAGGCGTCCGTTCGATCCGCTCGATGGCGTCGAGTGCGTATGCGGCCATCGCCGCGTTTGTCATCGATCGGCCCCACTGCGCAAGCGCTTCATACCGCTCGCTGCCCAATGCTTTTCGCAGACGCGACACGGTTTCCGCGATTTCCGGGTAGGTCGAGCTCGCATCCGAGTCGACGGTGAATCCTGCCATCGGGGCCGCGGTTTCGTGGTGCCCATTCTGGCTCAGCAACCCGGCGAGCACCAAGATCGGTGCGGTCATCATGTAGAAGCTGCCCGAATCGAAATAGTTACGAATGGCCAGGGTCAGGAAACCGCACGCCTTCAACGTGTCTTGACGCATGGTCGCCAGCCGCCCGAGGCTCACCGCATGAATCGATGCGATCTGCCGATTGCCGGTCTCCTGTGCGATCGACAATCCCCTGAGGTGGGCGTCGTACGCGGCATCGGGGTCGACGTCTCGATAAGCGAATCCGTAGGCCAGCAGCCCCGCCGACTGCAGGTGCGGGTTACCGGTGGCCTCCGTGCCGGCGAGCAGGCCCTCCGTCTCGGCGATCGCCTCATCGACCCGGCCGCAGATCACCAGCGCGAAGATCAGCGATTGCCCTGAGTAGAGCCGGTTTTGAGGTTTGGCGGCGACCAGCGCCCGGCAGCGCTCGGCGCACCACTGCGGGTCACGCATCATGTAGCCCGCATGGACGGTCGCGTCCAACTGGTCCGGCACCGGGTCATACCGACCGCTGGCCATCGCGGCGAGGGCTTCGCGCGAATAGTGAAGGAAGTCCGCGACCCTGCCCGCCACCGAACATTGGGCCGCCGCGACGTAGAGCATCGCCAGCTGCGGGTGGTCGACCCGGCGGGCGGGTTCGAGAAGTTCCTCGGCCCACGAAACCGCCTCGAAGACCTCGGCCCAGTAGCCGATGGAAGCCGCGAGCACCACGATGTCTATCGCGGCATCGAGCTCGCCGTGATCGCTGGCCCAGCGAAAAGCACTGCGCAGGTTGGGCAATTCTCTGTTGAGCCAGTCGTGCGCCTCCCGCTGTCGGGGGCCGTCCCACATTTCGATGAGGTCGCGCCTGCGACCCGCGAAGTACCGGCCATGCCGGGCGCGCACGTCCTCCGCGTCGGTGGAGGCCGCCAACTGCTCCTCGGCGAACTGGCGGATCGTCTCCAGCATCGAGAAGCGCGTCCGCGCGGACGCCTGATTCGCGGTCAGCAGTGATTTGCGCACCAGCGACTCGAGCAGATCCAACGCGGCGAACTTGTCGCCCACCCGCGCCACCGCCAGGGCCCCCTCGAGATCGAATCCGCCTGCGAAGACCGAACATCGGTTGAGTAGATCGCGCTCATCGTCGTCGAGCAGGTCGTACGACCACTGCACGGCGGCACGCAATGTCTGGTGGCGCTCGAGCCCGCGGCGGGAGCCGACAAGGACACGGAACCTGTCATCGAGGTGGTCGCGCAGTTCGGTGACGGTCACCGACATCAGCCGGGACGCCGCCAGTTCGATCGCAAGTGGAATTCCGTCGAGCCGACGACAGATATCGACGACGGCTTCGGTGTCCGGTTCGATCGCGATCGTCGGCGAATCGGCGGAGGCCCGTTCGACGAACAACGTCGGGCCGCTGGAGCGAACGTCGAGCGGAGGCACCGGATGGAGTTGTTCATCGTTGAGCCGCAGGCCTTCTCGACTCGTCGTCAGCACGGTGATGGCGTCGGTTACGTTCAAGATATTCTCGATGACGTCGGCGGCCGCATCGAGAACGTGCTCGCAGTTGTCGAAGAGCAGCAACCGCATTCGCCCTTCGAGCGCGGCGGCGATGCTGTCGGCGACGCTCAGCCCTGGCTGCTGGCCGATGCCCAAAGCGGCGGCGACGGCCTCGGGTACCGCGGCGGGATCGGTGACCGGTCCGAGCTCGATGACCCAGACGCCGTCCGCGTACTCGGGCTGCAGGTGAACCGCCACCTCCAAGGCCAAGCGCGTCTTGCCGACACCACCGACGCCCGTCAGCGTGACGAGGCGATGCGACTTGAGAGCCGTAGTCACCTCGTCCACTTCCGCTTCCCGCCCGACGAAACTGGTCGCCGGCGGGCGGAGATTTCCTCGACTGGAGTCGAGTGTCCGAAGCGCAGGAAATACGCACTGCAGACCGTCGGCGCGGACCTGGAAAATCTCGACGGGCTTGGCGATGTCGCGCAGGCGGCGCGGCCCGAGGGCGATCAGATCGACCCCGGAGACAAGATCGGCCGTCATCCGGTCGGCGAGGACCTGTCCACCATGACCCGCGGCCATCAGCCGTGCGGTGCGGTTGAGCACAGCGCCGAAATAGTCGCCGTCGCGGCACTCCGCCTCGCCGGTCGCGATGCCCATCCGCACGGGCAGGTTCAAGGACCGTTGGGCGTCGATCGCCGCGTCGACCGCATGGCGGGGTGACGCGAACGCCGCGCAGACGCCGTCACCCGTGTGCTTGAACAGCCGGCCGCCGTGCGACGCGACGGCTCGGCGCAAGGTGTCGTCGTGCTCGGACAGCGCAGCGCGCATCGCCTCGGCGTCGGATTCCCAACGCCGGGTCGACCCTTCGATGTCGGTGAACAGGAAGGTGACCACCCCGGAGGGTGCCGCTTCGCGCCCGCCATTCATTCGGCCACCGCCGCACCCCCATATGCTGCGGATTCATGCTAAGGCGGCGGCGGCAGTAACGGGCAAGATCGACCACTTGACACCTGTCAAGTCGGTACATCGTAGAGTCACCCCATGCAGATCCGCGAACATGCCGAGGCCACGCCCGACAAACCCGCCGTCATCATGCATCCCAGCGCCACGGTGGTGACCTTCGCCGAACTCGAGGCGCGCGCCAACCGTCTGGCCCACCACTTTCGCCAGGCGGGCCTCGTCGAGGGCGACACCGTCGCCATGCTCATGGAGAACAACGAGCACTTTCACACCGTCATGTGGGCTGCGCGCCGCAGCGGCCTGTACTACGTGCCGATCAACACGCATCTGACAGCCGCCGAAGCGGCGTACATCATCGACAACAGCAACGCCAAGGCCGTCGTCGGATCCGCGGCGCTGCGCAAGACGCTCGAGGGTCTCGGCAGCGAGCTTCCCGGTGGGCTGCCCGAACTCTTGCTCATCGCCGATGACGACCTGGACGGTTGGCAGCGCTACCCCGAATGCGTTGCCGACCACCCCGATACACCGATTGCCGACGAGATCGAGGGCGACCTGCTGCAGTACTCGTCGGGCACCACCGGGCGACCCAAAGGCATCAAACGCGAGCTGCCGCACCTGTCTCCGGCCGAGGCGCCGGGGCTGATGACCCTGCTGGTGTCGGTATGGATGGAACCGGATTCGGTGTACCTGAGCCCCGCGCCGCTCTATCACACGGCGCCATCGGTGTGGTCGATGACGGTCCAGGCCGCCGGCTACACGACCGTGGTGCTGGAGAAGTTCGATCCGGAAGGCGCCCTCGACGCCATCCAGCGCTACCGCGTCACGCACGGCCAGTTCGTCCCGGTGATGTTCACCCGCATGCTCAAACTGCCCGAGGCGGTGCGGGATTCGTACGATGTGTCCAGCCTCAAGCGGGTGATCCACGCCGCGGCACCGTGCCCCGTCGAGATCAAGAAGCAGATGATCGACTGGTGGGGACCGATCATCGACGAGTATTACGCCTCGTCGGAGGCGCACGGTTCGACCCTGATCAGCGCCGAGGACTGGCTGGCCCATCCCGGCTCGGTCGGCAAGCCGATGACCGGCAGACTGCACATCTGCGACGAGGACGGCAACGAGCTGCCTCCCGGCGAGGCGGGCGAGATCTACTTCGAGGGTGGCATCCCGTTCGAATACCTCAACGATCCGGAGAAGACGGCCAAGGCCCGCAACGAACGCGGGTGGGCGACGGTCGGCGACATCGGGTACGTCGACGAGGACGGCTACCTGTACCTGACCGACCGCAGGCACCACATGATCATCTCCGGCGGCGTGAACATCTATCCGCAGGAGGCCGAGAACATGTTGGTCACCCACCCGAAGGTGTTGGACGCGGCCGTGTTCGGCGTGCCCGACGACGAGATGGGCCAACGGGTCCACGGCGTGGTCCAGACCGTCGACCCGGCCGACGCCACCCCGGAATTCGCCGCCGACCTGATCGGCTGGCTGCGGGATCGGCTGGCGCACTACAAGTGTCCACGCTCGATCACGTTCGAGACGCAGCTGCCGCGCACCGATACCGGCAAGCTGTACAAGCAGGAGCTGATCAAGAAGTACTCGTGACGCACGTCGAGTTGCCATCGGGCATCGTCGTCGCGATCGAAACACCCGCCGACGAGGCCACTTTCACGCTGTCCGAGGGCCAGTCCGATGACCGTCGCGTCGTCACCGTGCCGTCGATATCGGACGCCCTCGACGAGGTCAAGCAGCGGTGTGACCGATGGCCGCACGCCGCGGGTGTCTGCGACGACGTCCTGCGCGCCGTCGACCCCGCCGCCCCCGCCTTCCCTGGCGTCATCACCGAGTCGCTGGCGTACTCCACGCTGCAGGCGGGTCCGGAGTTCGCACGATGGCTCGCCGGGCGGGGACCGACTCAGCTCCCCGAGATCCCCGAACCCGTTGTGGCCGAACGCATCGGCGACACCTTGTACGTGCGGTTCAACCGGGTGCAACGGCACAACGCGTTCTCCACCGACGCCCGCGGCGCGCTGCTGGAAGCCCTGGAGGTGGCGCGCGTCGACCCGTCGGTCACGGAGGTCGTCCTGTCCGGCAACGGCCCGTCGTTCTGCAGCGGCGGCGATCTCGCCGAGTTCGGCACCTTCGCCGATCCCGCGAGCGCGCACATCGCCAGGACCCGCCACAGCCCCGCGCTGGTGCTGTCCGAACTCACCGCACGCCTCGGCAGGCGCTGCCGCGCACGGGTACACGGTCACGTGCTCGGCAGCGGTCTGGAGATGGCGGCGTTCTGCGGCCGCGTCGAGTCGAGCCGCGACGCCGTGTTCGGGTTGCCCGAGCTGAGCCTCGGGCTGATCCCGGGTGCGGGCGGAACGGTGAGCGTTACCAGGCGAATCAGCCGCTGGCGCACCGCCTATCTGGTGTTGTCCGGCCGCACCATCGACGCACGAACCGCGCTGCGGTGGGGCCTGATCGACGCCATCGCCGACTAGCCCGACCGGCGCAGCGTGACCCGGTACGTGTACTGCTCCGGCAGGAAGTGGCTGACCGACAGCTCGACCGGACGCCCCTCGGCGTCGGAGTACAAGCGATCGACGCGCAGCATCGGATGCCCGGCCTCGCACCGCACAGCACCGGCCACGGCGCCGTCGGCGGGCGCGACCGTGATCGACTGTGCCGCTTCGACGATCGGCGCGCTCAGATGCGGCTCGAGCAAACCGATCACGGTCTGGGTGCCAACCGCCCCGTCCGCCAGGTCCGGCGAGCCCGACACCGCCGCGGCGACCGCAGGCGCCAGGTGCACCGTCGTCAACACGAACGGCACCGCGGGGTCGGCGCCGTGCAGCCGTCGGAACACCACGGTGTACACGATGTCGTCGTCGAGCCGGAGCCTGCTGGCCGCTCCGACGTCGACCCGCCGCCGCAATCCCTCGAGCACCTCCATCGTGGTGTCGTCGGACAGGCTCATCAGGTCGTCGATCGAGCCGAATTGGCGCAGGTACCGGCGTTCCGAACCGCTGGCGTACGTGCCGCGCCCCGGCACCCGGTACACCACGCCCTCGGCGACCAGGTCTTGAAACGCCCGCCGGACTGTCTGTCGCGATACCCCATGCGCGGCAACGAGTTCCGACTCAGTCGGCAGTCGAATCCCGTCGCGGTAGCGGCCGGCGGCGATCTCGTCACGCAACTGGTCGCGCAGGGTCTGATACGCCGGCGCCGGCCGCATGACCTACAGGCCGCCTCGCGCGACCAACTGCGAGGCGATCACGTTGCGCTGGATCTCGTTGGTGCCCTCGCCGACGATCATCAACGGTGCGTCGCGGAAATACCTTTCGACGTCGTACTCCGTCGAGTAGCCGTATCCGCCGTGGATGCGCACCGCGTTCAGCGCGATCTCCATCGCGACCTCGGAGGCGAACAACTTCGCCATCCCGGCCTCCATATCGCAGCGCTCGCCGCTGTCGTAGCGTTCGGCGGCGTACCGCGTCAGCTGGCGGGCGGCAGTGAGCTTGGTGGCCATGTCGGCCAGATAGTTGCCCACGGACTGGTGCTTCCAGATCGGCTGACCGAAACTCTCGCGTTCCTGGGCATACCGCAGCGCATCCTCCAACGCGGCCGTCGCCACACCCAGCGCGCGCGATGCAACCTGAATCCGGCCCGTCTCAAGACCTTTCATCATCTGGGCGAAGCCCTTGCCGGGTTCTCCGCCGAGGACGGCCGACGCGGGCACGCGACAGTCCTCGAAGATCAGCTCGCACGATTCGACGCCCTTGTAGCCGAGCTTCGGCAGATCGCGCGACACCGACAGTCCCGTCGCGCCCTGTTCGACGAGCACCACCGAGATGCCCTTGTGCCGCGGGGTGGCCGTCGGATCGGTCTTGCACAACAACGCGATCAGCCCCGACCGCCGCGCGTTGGAGATCCAGGTCTTCGACCCGTTGATGGTCAGGCCGTCACCCTCGGACGGCAGCGCCGTCGTCGACATGTTCTGCAGATCGGAACCGCCGCCGGGTTCGGTAAGCGCCATCGTCGCGCGGATCTCGCCCGTGGCCATGGCGGGCAGGTAACGACGCTTCTGATCCTCGGTACCGAACAGCCCCAGGAGCTTGGCGACGACGGTGTGTCCGCCCATCGCGCCGGCCAGGCTCATCCAGCCGCGCGAGAGTTCCTGGGTCACCTCGACGTAGCACGGCATCGACACCGGCGACCCGCCGTACTCCTCCGGGATGGCCAGGCCGTAGATGCCGATCAGCTTCATCTGTTCGATCCACGCCTCGGGATATTCGTTGGCGTGTTCGACGTCGCGCACTCGCGGCTTGACCTCGCGGTCGATGAAGGCCCGCACGGTAGCGACCAGCATCGTCTCTTCCTCGTTCATGTACGGCCATATTGACACTTTGTGCGGCCCAATGCCAGAGTGGGCATCCGTGAGCGGCCCGTACTTCGACGACCTGCGGGTCGGGCAGGTCTTCGACACCGCACCCTCGATGACGTTGACCTCCGGAGCAGCCGCCGTACACCAGTCGATCGTGGGTGACCGCCTGCGCCTCGCACTCGACGGCGAGCTCGCGGCCGCCGTCACCGGCGCCACCGCCCCGTTGGCGCATCCGGCGCTGGTCTGTGACGTGGCGATCGGTCAGACCACGCTGGTCACCCAGCGCGTGAAGGCGAATCTGTTCTACCGCGGACTGGTGTTTCACCGGTTTCCGGTCATCGGCGACACCTTGTTCACCCGCACCGAAGTGGTGGGGCTGAGGGAAAACTCGGTGAAGCCAGGCCGGCCCCCCACCGGACTGGCGGCATTGCGGATGACGACCGTCGACGACCTCGGGCGCCTGGTGCTCGATTTCCACCGCTGCGCGATGCTGCCGCTCAGTGAAGGCGCGGGCGACACCGGCCACGCCGACGACCTGTCGTCGATCGGCGCCGATACGCCGCCGCCACCCGACCCCACCGCGGAGTGGAACTCCGAGGCCTACCGCGCGAAGGTCACGGGGGCGCACTTCGACCCGAGCATCGCCGGCGCTGTGCTGCGCAGCACCGCCGATGTGGTCAGCAGCGCACCCGAACTCGCCCGGCTGACGTTGAACATCGCTGCGACACACCATGACTGGCGAGTCAACAAGCGCCGACTGGTATACGGCGGGCACACCATTGGGCTGGCGCTCGCCCAGGTCACCCGGCTGTTGCCCAACCTCGTGACGGTCCTTGGCTGGCAGTCCTGCGACCACACCGGGCCGGTGTACGAAGGCGACACGCTCTACAGCGAGGTGCACGTCGAGCGTGCCGAGCCGCTGCCGGACGGCCGCGGCGGCGTGCTCACCCTGCGATCGCTGGTGTACGCGGTCGATGAGCAGGACCGCAGCGTTCTGGACTGGCGTTTCACCGCACTGCAGTTCTGAGCATTCACCCCCGGCCGTCTCTCACTCGCGGCGAAGGCCGACAATGGGAGTCGTGACGTCGACGTCGTTGACCGTCCCCACTGCCGTGCTCGACAGGGCGCGGCGGGTCGCGAACGCCTTCGAAACCTTCACCGGCGTCGGAGTTGACGCCGCCGAGTTGATCGGCGGGCGCGCGGCGCTGCTGGACCTCTCACCAGACGGGCGCGTGTCGGCGGGTGGTGCGACGCGGCTGCTGACCAGCCGGGACGGCTGGTGTGCCCTCACGCTGTCCAGGCCCGACGACGTCGCCGCCGTTCCCGCGCTGCTCGGTGCCGACGGTGTCGAAGATCCTTGGCCCGCCGTACAGAGTTGGGTCGCGCGGAACGAGAGTGCCGACGTGACGGAGCGTGCGCGGCTGCTCGGCCTGCCGGTCGCCGCGCTCGCCGAAACCCCTGCCGAGCCGCCGCGGGTGTATCCGTTCGGGGCCGGCACGGTGACGCGCAGCCCCGCGGATCTGCTGGTCGCCGACCTGTCGTCGATGTGGGCCGGACCGCTGTGCGGGCGACTGCTGTCGCTGGCGGGTGCGACCGTGGTGAAGGTCGAGAGCGCCGCCCGGCCCGACGGCGCCCGCCGCGGACCACAATCCTTCTTCGACTGGATGAACGCCGGAAAGCTTTCCTACAGCGTGGATTTCGATGAACCAGACGAGCTGCGTGCGCTGCTCGCCGCCGCCGATGTGGTGATCGAGTCGTCCCGGCCCGCGGCATTGGTGCGCCGGGGGCTGGTGCCGACGGACGTGGCGCCCCGCGACGGCCGGGTCTGGTTACGGGTCACCGGTCACGGCACCGAGGGCGCCCGCGCGAACTGGGTCGCCTTCGGCGACGACGCCGCCGTATCGGGCGGACTCGTCTGCGGTGAACCCGACGAGCCGGAGTTCTGTGGCGATGCGATAGCCGATCCGCTGACCGGTCTCGAGGCCGCGTTGGCCGCGGTGCAGTCGCTGCGCAGCGGGGGAGGGGAGCTGATCGAGATGTCGATGGCCGCCGTCGCCGCCACCTACGCCGAACTGCCACGCGACGAGCAATCGTCATGTGGCGCAGCACCGCCACCGTCGACGGCCGCGTCGCCGCTCGGTGCGGACAACGAGCAAGTCCAGCAGCTGGTTGCCCAGCGGCGGTTGGCGTCTTGCTGATCCAGCGAGCGACGCTGCTCGACGGTGCCGTCGTCGACATCCGTGTGGCAGAACAGATCACGGCGGTCGAGCCGACCCTGGTACCGCTCCGCGGCGAGCAGATCTATGACGCCGTCGGCCGAACCGTCATTCCGGGACTGCACGATCATCACGTCCATTTGCGTTCGGCCGCAGCGGCGTTGCGATCGGTGCGCGTCGGTCCCACCGAGGTGCGCAACCGAGCCGAACTGCGCAATGCTCTCGCGAGCGCAGATGTCGGGCCCGACGGCTGGATCAGGGCCGTCGGCTACCACGAGGCCGTCGCCGGTCCACTCGACCGCGCGGTGCTCGACGAGGTATCGCCGCCGGTACCGGTTCGCGTGCAGCACCGCAGCGGCGTGCTGTGGACACTGAACTCGGCGGGGCTGGCCCACGTCGGTATGGCCGACCACCCTGACGGACGGCTACGCAGCGCCGACCGCTCCTGGTCGGACACATTGCAGCGCAACGAAAGCGGCTTGACCGATGTGAGCGACCGGCTCAGCGGTTTGGGCGTCACCGGCGTCACCGACGCCTCGCCGGACGCCGAGATCGATGACATCGTCCGGCTCTTGGAAGCCCACCGCCACGGCGAGCTCTGTCAGCGCGTGCATTGTCTCGCGCCCGGCAAGCGAATCCTGCACGACACCGACCTCGACCTCGACGGCCTCACGGCATGGATCGTCGAACGTCACCGCGACGGAGCGCCGGTGGCCGTGCACTGTGTGACCGCCGCTCAACTCGTCGTCACGCTGTCGGCACTGCAGGTCGCCGGTATGCATCCGGGGGACCGCATCGAGCACGCCGCCGTCGTTCCCGACGACAGCCTCGCCGCCCTCGCCGCGAGCGGGGTGACCGTGGTGACGCAGCCGAATTTCGTCGCCGAGCGTGGCGACCAGTACCTCGAGGACGTGCCGGCCGCCGAACATCACGAACTGTGGCGGGTGAACTCGCTGCTGCGCGCGGGCGTGCCGGTGGCGCTGTCGACCGATATGCCCTTCGGCGAGGGCGACCCGTGGGCGGCGATGCGTGCCGCAGTGCATCGCACGACCCGCAGCGGGATGGAGCTGGGCGCAGACGAACGCGTCGCCGCGCGCGAAGCGCTCGCCATGTTCTGGGGGACGGGGCAGGATCCGCTGCGGCGCAGGGCCGTCACCCCGGGAGAACCGGGTGATCTGGCGGTGTTGGAGTCCTCGCCCGAGGATGTGCTCGACGCGCTGGCGACCGACATGGTTGCCGCCACCGTGATTGCGGGCGAATTGGTGTTCGAGCGAAGCTGATCAGGCCGCGGCTGGGGTGAGGTTTCGCTGCAGCATCGCGCATTGGCTGTCGAAGAACTGTTGCGACACAGAGGCTTTTGGGGCGATGCCGTCGAACCCGTGGAAAGCACCCTCAACGACCTCGACGTCGCAGGGCACTCCCGCGGCCTTGAGCCGCTCGGCATATTCGAGATCCTCGTCGTGGAACAGGTCGAGTGTTCCGACGCCGATCCACGCGGGTGGGAGGCCGGCGAGATTCTCTCGGCGGCCCGGCACTGCGACCGCCGGATCGGCGTCGCCGAGATAAGCCGACCAACCGAACTTGTTGCTCGACCTGTTCCACAGCCGAATTCCGGGCTTCTCGATGTCGTGCCGGTGGACCGTGCGGTCGTCGAGCATCGGATAAACCAGCAGTTGGGCCGCCAGTGCCACGTCGCCTCGGTCGAACGCCACCTGCGCCAGTGACGCCGCCAGCCCGCCGCCCGCGCTGGCGCCGCCGATCGCGATCCGGTCGGGATCAACCGACGGCAGACGCGCCAACCAGGTCAGCGCCGAATAGCAGTCGTCGAGCCCCGCCGGATACGGGTGCTCGGGGGCGAGTCGGTAGTCGACCGAGGCGACCGTGATACCGAGACGCTGCGCGAGTCGCCGGCACAGTAGGTCATCCTGACCGGGGTGGCCGATGACGTAACCTCCACCGTGAATCCACAACAGCGCCGGGGTCTTTCCCGTCGCCCCCGGCGGACGGTACAACCACACGCCGGCACCGGACGGCAGGGTCAAGGCGTCGACATCGCGCGGCACCCTTCGCCACATCCGCCGCGTGACCATCCGGACCAACGGCAGCGTCACGGGTGTGACCACTTGTCTGGGAGCGAGGCGCGCGGCGCGGCGCAATTCTGGATGAAAGGGGTGGGGCATCCATCAAGTATTACTGCTCAGTCCTGGCCGTGGCCGACAACCGTTGTTTATACAATCCAGTCTGTATAAACTCAAGGGCGCCGTGTCGAAGTGAGGAGGCGTCATGCACGTCGTGGTGGACCGTGACCGGTGCGAAGGAAATGCAATGTGCGTGAAGTACGCACCGGAAGTGTTCGAACTCGACGATGACGACTACGCCGTCGTGACCGTCGACCCGGTACCGGCCGAGCTGGAGGCGCACGCGGAGAAGGCGATCGCGGAGTGCCCCCGCGCGGCGCTCTCCCGGGTCGATTGAGGACATGGCAACGGTGACGGGTGGCCGCCGCGACGACGTCTTGACCGCGCTGCGCACCGCCGGCAAGCCCATGACCATCAACGAGGTGGCCGAGCAGCTGTCGGTGCACCCGAACACCGCGCGCTTTCATCTGGAAGCGCTGGCCAAGCGCGGCCGAGTGGAAACGGTCAAGCCGAACAGCGCGAAACCGGGCAGGCCACCGTTGATGTTCCGGGCATCGGCGGGGATGGACCCCGAGGGTCCGCGTGACTATCGCACTCTGGCAGGTGTTCTCGCCGACGCCCTCGCACGCCAGCGCGACCCGCAGGGGCGGGCGGTGGCCGCGGGCCGGGCGTGGGCGCAGGCCGAAGTCGACGCCGACGTCATTCGCGACCGGGGGCAGGCCGTCGGCCGCCTGACCGACTTACTCGACGTGATGGGCTTCGCCCCCGAAAGACGTTCCGCCGGAACCGAGATCGGGCTGCGCAACTGCCCGTTCCTGGAGTTGGCGCAGAGCAGGCGGGACATCATCTGTCCCGTCCACCTCGGTCTCATGCAGGGTGCGCTCTCGAACTGGAACGCTTCGGTCACCGTGGATGCGTTGACCCCCTTCGCGGAACCCGGGCTCTGTATCGCACATCTGACGCCGAGGAGGCGGGTTCGATGACTGTCACACAGGCGATTTCGATCGCGGTCATTTTCGTCTGGCTGGGTATGGTGCTAGCGATCTCCTTCGTCGAGGCCCCGCTGAAGTTCCGTGCGCCGGGGGTGTCCCTGCAGGTGGGGCTCGGCATCGGCCGGTTGGTCTTCCGCGCGCTCAACAGCATCGAGGTCGCATTCGCCGTGGTCCTGATCGTCGCTTTGGCGATCGAGCGTCCGTCGTGGGTCGCCGTCATCGCGGCCGGTGTTGCCGTCGTGACACTGGCCGCCCAGCTGGTCGCGGTCCGTCCCGCGCTGAATCGGCGCTCGGACGTCGTGCTGTCCACCCCGCCGGGACAGGCGCCTGCGGGCCGGTCGCGCGTGCACTACGTCTACGTCGCACTCGAGTTGGTCAAGGTGATCGGACTGATCGTCGGTGGAATCGCCCTGCTGGCCTGACTATTTCAGCAGCGGGTCGCGCGGCAGCCCGAGGATGCGTTCGGCGATCGTGTTGCGGGTGATCTCCGACGTTCCACCCGCGATCGTCATCGCCCGGTTGCCGAGATAGGCCAGCGTCAGCGTCGGGGTCTGCCCGACCACAGCCGCCGAGCCCGCAAGCTCCATGGCCAGTTCCGTCATCCGCTGACCCGATTCGGCCACCAGCAGCTTGGTGACGTTGCCCTCCGGCCCGGGCTCCGATCCCGCGATGGCGCGGGTGACCCGCCGCAGGTTCAGCAGTCGCAGGGTGTGCGTCTCGGCGATGACCTCACCGGCCCGACGCAGGTACGTCGCCCTGGTCTCGGCCGGTGCGTTGTCGAGCAGCTTGACCAGATCGGCCGCGGTGAAGCCGGTTGTGCCGCCGGAACCACCGCCGATCGAGATGCGCTCGTTGCCCAGCGTCGCGCGGGCCACCAGCCAGCCCTTGTTCACATCCCCGACGACATCGGAGTCGGGAACGAAGACGTCGTCGAAGAACACCTCGTTGAAGTGTGCATGGCCGGTCAGTCCCCGCAGCGGATTCACCGTCACGCCGGGGGCTTTCATATCGATGGCCATCATCGTCACACCGGCGTGCTTGGGGGCGTCGGGATCGGTGCGCACGGTGGCAAGACCCCACTGGCACTGGTGCGCGAGGCTGGTCCAGACCTTCTGGCCGGTCACCTTCCAGCCGCCGTCGACCTTCTTGGCCGACGTGCGCACCGCCGCCGCGTCCGAACCCGCGCCGGGTTCGGAGAACAGCTGACACCACATCACCTCACCGCGCAGCACCGGCTCGACCCAGCGCTCGCGCTGGTCGTCGGTGCCCGCCTGGGCGATCGTCAACGTCACCCAACCGGTGATGCCCAGATCGGGTCGCTCGACACCGGCGAACTCCTCCTCGATGACCAGTTGCTCGAGCACCTCCGCGGCGCGGCCCCACGGTTTGGGCCAGTGCGGCACGAGGTAGCCGGAGTCGACCAGAAAGTCGCGCTGCTGCTCGGCGGGTAGGGAGCGCAGTTTCGCGACTGCCTCGCGGGCCTGCTCGCGGAACCGCTCGGCCTCGGGTGGGAGCGTGAACGAGGCGCCATGTGCCTGACCGCTGCGCTGCGCATCCACGACGTCGAGTAGCGGATCACCGGCCTCGGACAGCAAGGCCGCCGATGTGCGGGCCCGCCTCAGGTACAGGTGAGAGTCGTGTTCCCAGGTGAAGCCGATGCCGCCGTGTAATTGAATGTTGTTCTGGGCGTTGAAGATCTGGGTGCGGATCGCATGAGATGCGGCCACGGCGGCAGCGAACGCCGCGCTGTCCAGATCGTCGGCGCGGGCGGCATCCCATGTCGCAGCCGTCGTGACCTCGGCGTTGACGAGCATGTTTGCCGCATGATGCTTGACGGCCTGGAATGTTCCGATCGTGCGGCCGAATTGTTCACGTACCTTGGCGTATTCGACGGCCATTTCCATGCTCGCCCAACTGACGCCGACGGCTTCGGCCGACGCGAGGATGCGAAACACCGTGTGCGCCTTACGACCTGCCCCGCGTAGCACCCGATCCTCGGGGACAGTCACATCGCTCAGCGTGACCGAGCCGAGGCTGCGCGAGGTGTCCATGGCTTCCAGCGGGGTGATCGTGACACCCTCGGCCGTGGAATCGACTACGACGGCGTCGTCACCGGCGATCACGACCAGCAGATTGGCATCCGGCGCCCCGAGCACCGCCGGACTCTCACCGGTGACGGTGAGGTCGGATCCGATTGTCGCGCTGCCCGACACCGCGAGTGCGCCGACCGTGCTGCCGTCAGCCAGACCCGGAAGCAGTTCTGCGCGAAGCGAATCGGATGCACACCGATCGATGACCACTGCCGCGGCGACCGTAGGCAGGAATGGGCCGGGGCACAACTCGTGGCCCTGGGCCTCGAGCACCACGGCCAACTCCGCGAGCCCGAATCCGGAACCACCATGCTCCTCGGCGACGGCCAGCCCGGTCCACCCGAGGTCGGCCGCCGCGGACCAGATCTCGGCGGGATGCGACGACCCTCCCTCCAGTGTCGATCGGGCCGCGGCCCGGCTGTTCACCCGGTTGAGCTGGCCGAATGCGGCATCGGCGAGGTCGGTGTGTTCTTCGGTGATGGCAAGCGCTGACTTACTCACGTAAACGTCCTCTTCGATGTTGACGGTCGGCAAGTCACGCTAGACCATCCGTGCAGGTCACGGTATAGGCGCCGGGCATCCCGAAATGTCCTCGGTAGACACTTCGACAAGTTCTCCAACGCGTATGGGCGGCCGCGGTACAGTCGCGCAATGACGGTGCGACCGGATGCCCGGTACCCAGGCCCGACCTTGTGGACACGTGCGCGATGGTTGCTGAACGCCGGCCCTTCGGACTACATGCTGGCGACGAGCGTGGCGGCGGCTTCGCTGCCTGTCATCGGAAAGCACCTAGAGCCGTTGGGCACTGCGACCGCAGTCGGGGTGTGGGGTTTCCGCCATCTGCCCGACTTCCTGGGCGCGACGGTGAAGTCGTGGCTTAGCCCGGGCGATGCCGAGCTAAGGCAGGTCGAACGCGACAGCACCAACGCCGTCACCGAGGCCGCGCTGCGGGGTGTGGTCAACGCCAAAGAGCTCGCGATCGAGTGGCCCGAGCCTGAGTCGATGCCGCCGTTGTGGAAGCTGCGCGAGCATCGACGCAACGTCTACCGCACGTCCGTGCGATACGGTCCCCGGCCCTCGCAGCTACTCGACGTGTGGCGGCCCAAGGAATTGCCCGCCGAGCCCGCCCCGGTGCTCATCTTCGTCCCCGGCGGCGCGTGGGTGCACGGCAGCCGGCTTCTGCAGGGGTACGCGTTGATGTCGCATCTCGCCGAGAAGGGCTGGGTGTGCCTGTCCATCGACTACCGCGTGGCGCCGCACCACCGCTGGCCCGCTCATATTCACGACGTGAAGACCGCGATCGCGTGGGCCAGGGCCAACGTCGACAAGTTCGGCGGCGATCGGGACTTCGTGGCGATCGCGGGGGCGTCGGCCGGCGGCCACCTGTCGTCACTCGCCGGGCTGACCGCCAACGACCCGGAGTTGCAGTCCGAGCTGCCGGAGGGTGCGGATACGTCGGTGGACGCAGTGGTCGGCATCTACGGCCGCTACGACTGGGAAGACCGGTCGACCGTCGAGCGGGTCCGCTTCGTCGACTTCCTCGAGCGTGTGGTCGTGGGCCGCAAGCTGGCCGAGCGGCCCGATGTGTACCGAAAGGCATCGCCGATCGCCCAGGTGCGTCCCGACGC
>NZ_LZJE01000250.1:0-5878 GCF_001666865.1 Mycobacterium sp. E136 | reverse complement strand
GCCCAGCGTGCAGTCGAACTCGATGGCGTCGGCGATGAACTCCGCCTGGGGTTTCTCGAAGTGGTGGGTGGCCGTCGGCACCGTCATCGTGCTCGCGTTCGTCATCATCGGCGGGGTCAAGCGCATCGCGGCGTTCGCGTCGATCGTCGTGCCGTTCATGGCGGTCGTCTACATCGCGCTCGCCCTGGTGGTGGTGCTGCTCAACGCCGACCGCGTACCCGCCGTCTTCGAGATGATCTTCGCCAGCGCGTTCGGCTTCGACTCCGCCTTCGGGGCGATCATCGGGTCCGCGGTGATGTGGGGAGTCAAGCGTGGCATCTACTCGAACGAGGCGGGGCAGGGCACCGGTCCGCACGCCGCTGCCGCCGCCGAGGTCTCACACCCCGCCAAACAGGGCCTGGTGCAGGCGTTCGCGGTCTATGTGGACACGCTGTTCATCTGCTCGGCCACCGGTTTCCTGATCTTGACGACGGGTGCCTACCGGGTGTTCGAGGGAGAAAGCGAAAGCGGTGCCGTGATCGCCGAGGGCGGCCTGCTCTCCGGCGACGTCGAGGTCGGACCCGCCTACGCCCAAGTCGGATTCGACAGCCTGTGGAGCGGCGCCGGATCGACCTTCATCGCGATATCGCTGGCGTTCTTCTGCTTCACGACGATCATCGCCTACTACTACATGGCCGAGACCAATCTGCGGTTCATCCTCGGCCGCTTCTCGCCGATGTCCATGCCGGTCATCCGGGGCACGGTGGGGTCCAACGCGACGATGCTGCTGCAGGCCCTGATCCTGGTGTCGGTGGTCATCGGCGCGGTCTCGACGGCGACCGAGGCGTGGGTGCTCGGTGACATCGGCGTCGGTTTGATGGCCTGGCTCAACATCATCGGGATCATCATCCTGCAGCAGCCCGCGTACCGGGCGCTGTGGGACTACGAGAAGCAGAAGAAGGCCGGGCTGGATCCGGTGTTCGACCCTCGCGCGCTGGAGATCACCGGCGCGAGGTTCTGGGAGAACTACGACCCGCTGGCGGGTAAGGACCGGGAGCCGGCACGGACCTGAGCGCTTACAGCGCGAGCATCGGCGCCACGGCCGCGCGCGGAACCGTTGCCTGCACCGGGCCCGCCGACTCCGGGAACAGTTCACCCTGGCTGAAGAAGAAGATCAGCGAATCGTCGGTCAGTGCAAAGTTCTGGTAGTTCGCCGGATCGGTGCCCTCGCTCTGGGAGACCGGGTCGATCATCCCCTGCCGCTCCAGGTACCGGTCGACCTCCGGGTAGATCACGTCCATCGGCTTGGTGCCGGGTTTGAACAGGGTGTCGAAGGTGATCGGCGCATTGGTGGCGAGGTTCCAGTTGAAAGACTGATAGAACGTCTGCGGACGCACTCCGCCGACGTTCTGCCAGACGGTGAACACCACGCTGCGGGTGCCGGTGGTCGGCGGTCCCGATTGATAACCCGTACCGTCGGCGTCGAGTTCGTAGGGCAGGTTGTTCGCGTCCGGGTCCTCGGCGACGTTGACGAACCCGTCTCGCGCCTGCGTCAGGTAGGCCACCAGCGGCGCTTGGTCGGGATAGTCGTCGGGGAAGCTCAAATCGAGCGTGTAGTTCGGCTTTTGGACGTGCACCCGGCACATCTGGTCCGGCCCGACCGTGCCTTGCAGGTCGGCGCAACCGGGCTGGGCGGCGGCCGCGGGATTGGCGATCGCTCCCGTGACGGCGGCCACCGCGAACAGAACGGTCCACCTGGAAATGCGCATCGTCGACATCCTCGCAGCCGGCACCGGTCTGGATACCGGCGCATCACCGCCAGGATACGTAACGCCTCAACGTGACGGACGACAAATGAATGCCGTTGCCCGGCTTGCGCCTCCGGACCCGATGCGGGCGATCACCACCGAAGCTTGCTGCGAGCCCCGCAGGCGAAGCCGCGTCCGCAGCGCGTCGGGGTCGACGTCGACGCCGCGCACCAGGATCTCGAGGGCGCCGACGTCGCGCGCCGAAAGCGCCTGCCGCAGCCGTCGTTCGCCGAAGGCCAGTTGTTCGAGCACTTCGAAGCCGCGCACACCGCGAGGAAGGCGGTCGCCCGACAGGTAGGCGATGTCGGGGTCGAGTTGCCACAGCCCGTGCCGTGCGGCGTAGTGGCGGACCAGCCCGGCGCGCACCACGGCCCCGTCGGGGTCCACGATCCACCGCCCGGCGGGAGCGACCGCGCAGTCATCGGGGTCGGCGTCGGTGATCTGTTCGCCGGTGTCCAGCAACGATGCTCGGCGCCGCACGCCCGACTCGGTGAGACCGACCGACCACAGGCACGCTTCCCGCACGCTGCCCGACAGCGACGCCAGCTCGATCTCCCCGTCGAAGCCCAGCCCCCGCACGGCGTCGAAATCGATTCCGGGAGCGCACTTCACGACGGTGTCGCGGTGGCGGTACACGTCGAGCAGCTCGTCGAGCGGGGGCGCGTAATCACGCGGGTCGAACCTGCGACGTCCGCCGCTGCGGCGCGCCGGATCGAGCACGACGACGGCCCTGTTGGTGATGGGCCGCAGCGCGTCGGCGCGGCACAGATCGACACCGTCAACGTTGTTGCGCGCCATCGCGAGCCGCACCGGATCGAGGTCGCTGCCGATCACCGTCGCCGCCGAGTCGCGCAGCGCCGCGAGCTCGGTGCCGACCGAACACGTCGCATCGTGTACGAGTGCACCACCGAGCCGGCGGGCGCGGTGGCGGGCGACCGGTTCGGCGGTCGCCTGTTGCAGTGCTTCGTCGGTGAACAGCCAGCCGTCGGGGTGGGCCAGTTTGGCCGCCGCTCTGCGGCGCAGCAGCGTGGTCTCGACCAGAACTGCAGCGCGGTCGCCGAAACGTGCACGCGCCGAGGCGATGTCGGCGACGAGCGTGTTGCCGGTCAACGGCAGCGCGGCGGTTTCCCGCAACGCATCCGCACCGGCGGGGCTCCGCAGATACTCGACGTCGCCGACGCCGAACGCCACGGTCACGCGGCGGGTTTGACCCCTGTGATCATGACGTTGTAGTACCAGGAGTTCGGCACCACACGGCTCCAGAGGTTCGCGTCGATCCAGCTCAACCCGATCCAGCTGTGGAAGGCGAATTTCGCGTAGCCCCAGCCCAATCGGCCCGGCGGTACAGCGGCTTCGAAGGTGCGCAGCGGCCAGCCCAGCATCGCGGCGGTGAACTCGGTGGTGGCGGTCGACACCTCGACGGCGCCGGCGTTGCTCGCCATCCGTTCGAGGTCGGCCGGAGAGAAGGTGTGCAGGTCGACGACCGCCTCCAACGCGGCCGCGCGTGACGACTCGTCGAGCTCGGCCTGTGGGCGGCGCCAACTTGAAAGTCCCGGCAGCTTGGTCAGGTTCGTGACCACGCGCCAGGTCAGCGTCGACAGCGGGCGCGCGTAGTTCTCCCCCGCGTTCGTCGGCTCGCCGGCGAAGATGAACCGCCCGCCGGGCTTGAGCACCCGCACCACTTCGCGCAGCGACAGCTCGACGTCGGGGATGTGGTGCAACACCGCGTGGCCGACCACGAGATCGAAGGTGTCGTCGTCGTACGGAATGCCCTCGGCGTCGGCGACGCGGCCGTCGATCTCCAGGCCCAGGTTCTCCCCGTTGCGGGTGGCGACCTTGACCATGCCGGGAGACAGGTCGGTCACCGAACCGCGCCGCGCGACGCCCGCCTGGATCAGGTTGAGCAGGAAGAAGCCGCTGCCGCACCCGAGTTCCAGCGCCCGGTCGTAGGGCAGCTTGCGCTGCTCGGAGAACGGAACGGTCGCGTCGAACAGGTCGCGGGCGTAGTCGACGCAGCGTTTGTCGTAGGAGATCGACCACTTCTCGTCGTAACTCTCGGCTTCCCAGTCGTGGTACAGCACCTGGGCGAGCTTGGAATCGTGGCGGGCCGCCTCCACCTGCTCCGCGGTGGCGTGCGGGTTCGGCGCCGGAGCCGCATCGGCGGCGTTCAAGCGGGCATCAGTGCTCATAACAGGGCAGCCTAAAGGTCGAACGTCGCCTTGGCCGCAGCCAGTACCTGGGGCGGGTGCTCGACGAACCGTTGCGCCCAGGCCAGCGCGGCGTCGTACACGCCGTCGGGCGCCACCATCTGGTCGATCAAACCCAGGGCCTGCGCCTCCTTGGCGTCGATGAACCGGCCGCTGAAGACCAGTTCCTTGGCCTTGCTCAGGCCGACCGTGCGGGCCAGCCGTTCGGTGCCGCCGGCGGGCACCAGCCCGGCCAGGATCTCGGTGACGCCGAACTTGACGTTGTCTCCGGAGACCCGCCAGTCGGCGGCCAGTGCGACCGTCAGCCCGCCGCCCAGCGCATAGCCGGTGATCGCGGCGACGGTCGGTTTGGGGATGGCCGCCAGCGCGTCGACGGCGTCGCGGCAGACCTGCGTCGCCGCGGCGGCTTCTCCGGCGTCGAGCGTGCGCAGTTCGGGAACGTCGTCGCCGGCGGAGAAGATCTCGTGTCCGCCGTAGAGGATCACCGAGTGGATGTCGTCGCGCTCGCCGATGCTGCGCGCCGCGCCCGCCAGTTCGCGGTAGACCTGGCGGGTCAGGGCGTTGGTCGGCGGCCGAGACAACAGCAGTGTGGCGATGCCGGGTCGCTCATCGCTGGCGTGGACGGAGACGAACTCGTTCATGCCTGGCGCGCATCGGAGCCGTAGCCGTCGGGGCTGCGGCGGTTGCGGGCGGCGTTGTACCGATGGCTGTCGAAGAACTCGATCTCCCAGTTGCCGGTGTCCTTGTCCGCGGCCAGGTGCGGCGTGACGGACACGATCTGGCGCTCCACCGCAAGCACTTCGGCGACGGTGCGGTTGTTGAGGGAGTCCAGCTGCGTCCACGTCGGCGGCAGCAGGAATGTGCGGCCGTCGGCGAAGTCGTCGAGCGCTTGCCGCGGAGTGATCCAGTCGGCCTTGTCGGTCTCGGTGTTGTCGCCGTCGGCGCGTTGACCCTCGGGCAGGGCACCGACGAAGAAGTACGTGTCGTAGCGGCGGGTCCGCTCCTCCTTCGGCGTCACCCAATTAGCCCACGGGCGAAGCAGATCCGCGCGCAGCACCAGGTTCTCGCGGTGCAAGAAGTCGGCGAACGACAGGGACCGGTTGACCAGCGCGGCCCGCGCCTCGCGGTAGACCGAGGCGTCGTCGACAAGAACGTCGGGATCGTCGGCGGAGCCGGCGAACAGCACACCGGACTCCTCGAAGGTCTCGCGGGCAGCGGCGCACACCAGGGCCTGGGCCAGGTTCTGCTCGACGTTGAAACGCTCTGCCCACCAGGCGGGTTCGGGACCGAACCAGGCGATGTCGGCGCTGCGGTCGCGGTCGTCGACGCCGCCGCCGGGGAACACCATCACGCCGGCGACGAAATCCATCGCCGAGTGCCGCCGCATCAGGAAAACCTTGATGCCGTCGTCCGTGTCGCGGATCAGCATCACGGTCGCGGCGGGCCGCGGCGTCAACGGTTCTTCGGTCATGCTCGTCTCCTGTGGGCGGCCCGGCTTCTGGCCCGGCGCGCGAAGTAGCGGCCGTCGACGACCTCGAGGGAGATCGCCTGGCCGAACGCCTTCGAAAGGTTCTCGGCGGTCAATACATCGGGCAGCAACCCGGAGTCGACCACCTTGCCCTCGGACAGGATCAGGCCGTGTGAGAACCCGCGCGGGATCTCCTCGACGTGGTGGGTCACCAACACCATCGCCGGCGCATCTGGGTCGGCGGCCAGATCCTCGAGGCGGGCCAGGAGTTCCTCGCGACCGCCGAGGTCCAGTCCGGCGGCGGGCTCGTCGAGCAGCAGCAGTTCGGGGTCGGTCATCATCGACCGCGCGATCAGCACGCGCTTGCGCTCGCCTTCGGACAACGTGCCGTATCTGCGCTCGGCCAGGTGTTCGGC
>NZ_LZJE01000249.1:0-36948 GCF_001666865.1 Mycobacterium sp. E136 | reverse complement strand
CCGCGTTCTGCTGGGCGCGTAGTTTCGGCGAGGTCGTCGCTGTCGGTGTTGAGGGCACCAGCTCCTACGGTGCAGGGTTGACACAGGCATTGCAGATCAACGACATTCACGTCGTCGAGGTCAACCGTCCCGACCGCTCGGCGCGGCGCCGCCAAGGCAAGTCCGACCCTCTCGATGCTTATAGCGCTGCTCGTGCGGTGTTGGCCGGCCACGGCCTTGCCGTGCCCAAAGACTCCCGCACCGGGGCCCTCAAAGCGCTGCTGATCGCTCGTCGCGGCGCGATCAAAGCCCGCACCGCGGCTATCCAGCAGATCAAGGACCTGCTTGTGACCGCCCCGGCCGATCTTCGGGAACGCTACCGCCGTTACCCCACCACCCTGCGTCTGGTCGAAGCGCTGGCCGGCTGCCGCCCCCGCGCACACGAGGACCCCACAACGGTATCGGTGCTGATCGCCTGTAAAGCGCTCGCGCAACGCATCGGGTACCTCGAGCGCCAAGACCGTGAGCTGACCGCTGAGCTCGACGCCTTGACCGCCGCGCTCAACCCCGCTTTGCGGGCGGCCTACGGAGTGGGCCCCGACACCGCCGCCCAACTGCTCATCACAGCCGGAACCAACAGTCACCGACTACGCAGCGAAGCAGCGTTCGCCATGCTGACTGGGGTCGCACCGATCCCGGCCTCATCGGGAAAAACCACCCGGCATCGGCTGTCCCGCGGCGGAGACCGCGCCGCCAACAACGCCCTGCACCGCATCGCTTTGGTCCGCTGGTCTCACGACCGACGCACCCGCGACTACGTCGCCCGCCAACTGGCCGCTGGGCGCAGCAAGAACGACGTCCTACGTCTACTCAAACGGGCCATCGCACGCGAGATGTTCCGACACCTCACCGAGCCCTGCCCCATCGACGACTACAGCGACCTACGTCCAACCCGCCAAGCCCGCAACATCACATTGACCGCCGCGGCAGCACACTTCAACGTCTGGCCAATCACGATCTCCCGACTCGAACGCGGCCTCAAACGCGACGACACCCTCGCCACCAACTACCGCCAATGGCTAAACACACTGACCATAGACGCCGCTTGACCCATAACAGAGATAGGAGCATCAAGTCCAGCTGTCAGCCGACGGTCTCCCAGAAACTCGTGAGCACCTCAGCCCCGCGCGCCGGGTCCTGCACCATCCACCAGTGCCCCAACCCTTCGAGCACTTCCGTCCGAGCACCGGCCCGCTGCGCCGCGCGCCGACGCATCTCGTCGGTCCCCACGTACGGATCCTCGGTGGCCAGGATCGACAGGCCCGGCCGGGAGGCGGCCGCATCCAGTCCGCGCGCGGCCTCGGAGATCGCCGGCTGCGCGGCCGAGCGGTAGAGGGCGAGGATCGCGCGCCCCATCTCGGGTCCTTGGGCCTCGGCCAGCGATGCGGCGATGTCGGCCGGCAGGCCCAGCTCGGCCATGCGCGCCGCCCGGTCGTAGACGGTGCCGCCCATCATGGTCTCGTTGAGTTCCTCGCCCGCTCCCGGCGTCTGCCACACCTGAGCCAGGTCGTGCCAGACATAGTCGGGATCGAACAGCCCGACGACGTCGCTCAACCAGGTGCGCAGCAGGTCGGGCCGGTGCATCGCCACGTTGACGACGTGTCCGCCGCCCCAGTCGTGTCCGACGAGGTCGACCGGTTCGTCGTAGCGCTCCAGCTCGTGCTCGAGCCAGTCGCGGTAGTCGAGATACGTCGCCGTGAAGTCGTCTGGCAGCGGTGCGCCGAATCCGGGCGGGGAGAGCCGCACCACGTCATCGCGGCCGAGCGCGTCGACCAAGGGACCCCAGATCGCATCCGTCTCCGGATTGCCATGCACCAGAACGACTGTCATACCGCGATCCTAGGCGTGCCGCGCGGCTTCCTGGGCCAGCTGGACGCGCGACGTCAGTCCCAGCTTGGTGTAGACATGGGTCAAATGCGTCTGCACCGTCCGGTGTGACACGAAAAGCCTTGCGGCGATGTCCTTGTTGCCGAGCCCCTCGGCGACCAACCGGACCACGCCGAGCTCGGTCGGCGTCAACGAAGCCCAGCCGCTCGACGGCCGCTTACGCTCACCGCGCCCGCGCTGCGCGTACGCGACAGCATCCTCGATCGACAGCGCTGTCCCTTCGTCCCACAACGCCTCGAAATCGTTCTCGCCGAGGGACTCCCGCAGCAACGACACCGTCGCCGCGTACGTCGCGTCGTGCACCCGGAGTCGCACCAGTCCCATGCGTTTGCGCATGGCGTCGGCGGCGCCGAGGAATCGCGCCGCGTTGCGCTGATCACCGGCCGCACAGGTCAACTCGCCCAGCACCTCGAACGTGTCGGGCGCGGCCTGATAGCTCCGATGGGCGGTCATGGTGTCGAGCGCCCGCCGTGCATCCGCGTCGGCCTGTGCCAGGTCACCCTGCGCCAACGCGATTCGCGTGCGATTCACCAGGGCCCGTGCCAGGTGCCATCCGTGCATCAATGACACGTCGGCGTCGGCGTACTCTCTGGCGGCCCGCAGATCGCCTCTGGCGAGCTCGAGTTCCGCTGACGGGATGACGTTCGTGATCGCCGTCTCGGGCTGCGCATTGATGCGCTGCCATGCCCAATCGCATGCGTCGGCGGCCGCTTTCACGTCACCCTCGGCGAGGATCGCGAAAGCATACGGCGCGTACGCCCACGGTTCGAGATGCGGGCCCAGCGTATGCGCAGTTTCGATGGCCGCCTCGGCGTAGCTTCGCCCTGCGGCGGGATCGCCAAGCCAGACATACGCATGCGCGAGACCGACGCGCGCGAGGTAGCCGTGGATGACGTCCCCGGATGCATCCGCCTCCGCGGCAAGCGCATGCAGGAGGGCAGTGCCCTCTTTCAGGTCACCTATCTGATAAACGGCCATCGCCGGGCCCCAGTACCGATTCATCCGCGACATGAACACGTCGCCGATAGCATCGGCCAGCGACTGTCCCTCCTCGCCGGCCGCACGTGCCGGCACAGGATCTCCGAGCAGGATGGCGATGAACGCCTTCCAGCCGAGGACCTGACAGAGCCGCCACCGGTCGTCCAATCGCCGTGCCAAATCGAGAGCTTCGTCGATGTACGGGTACGCCGACTGGGCATCGAATGCGGCCGCCCCCACACACGACGCCAGCACCCGAAGCAACAACGCGGGGTCGTCGAGCTCCCTGGCGGTGGCCAGGGCCTGCTCGAGACCCTCCGTGACGCCGACCGTCACCGCCCATGCGTGGAGCACCGCCTGGTCGGCCACCGCACTGACCTGTGCCACGACATCGGACGCCCCTTCGAGCGCCGGATCGTCCAGCGCGGCGTTGAACCAGGACAGCCCCTCCTGCACCCGCCCGCGCATGAGCCACAGCGGTTGCAGCGAACTCGCGAACCGCAGCGCCGCGTCGACGTCCTGCCGCTCGATACTCCAGGCGAATGCGGCACGGAGATTGTCGATCTCGATCTCCGCCTGCGTGACAAGGCGTTCGTACTCGGCGAGCCCCGGCGTCGCCAATCGCGTGATCGAGGTGTAGTGATCCCGGTGCCGGCCCCGCACGATGTCCGCTTCGCCGGACTCACCGAGTTTGTCCAATGCGTACTGGCGGACCGTTTCCAACAACCGGTATCTCACTCGCCCACTGGATGATTCGGCCAACACCAACGACTTGTCCACCAGAAGCATCAGCAGGTCGAGCACCTGGAAGCGCTCGACCTCTCCCCCCGTGGCCACCGCCTGCGCGGCCTCGAGATCGAAGTCCCCGGCGAACGCCGCCAACCGGCGGAAGACTACCCGCTCGGGCTCGGTCAGCATCTGATGCGACCAATCCACGGACGCCTTGAGAGTCTGCTGGCGGCGCACCGCTTTTCGCGATCCGCCCGTCAACAGGCGGAACCTGTCGTGCAGGCCGTCGAGGATCTCGCGCACGGACAGGGCGCGGACCCGGGCGGCGGCCAGCTCGATCGCCAACGGCATACCGTCCAGGCGACTGCAGATCTCACCGATGACCGCCAGTTCCTCTTCCGCGGGCGTGAAATCGGACTGAACGTGGCGAGCACGGTCGACGAACAACTCGACGGCCTCGTCGTCGATCGCCAGCGAGGCCACCCGCCAGACGAGCTCACCCTCGACGCCGATCGGTTCGCGACTGGTGGCCAGCAGCCGCAGCGCCGGACAGCGCTCCAAGAGGGTGGTGATCAGCTCGGCGCTGACCTCGAGCAGGTGTTCGCAGTTGTCGAGCACCGCGAGGCCCGCACGCGCGCCGATGAACTCGACGATGCTGTCCATCGTCGATCGACCCGGTTGATCGGGTATCCCGAGCGCCCGCAGCACGGCGACCGGCACGAGATCCGGGTCGCTGATCGGCGCCAGGTCCACATACCAGACCGACGGCAGATCGGTACGGTCCGCGATCTGCACAGCCAGCCGCGTCTTGCCCACCCCACCCGCACCGGTGAGCGTCACCAGCCGGTTACCGGTCAGGAGCTCACCGATCTCGCCGATCTGCTTGCGGCGTCCGATGAATCGCGTCAGCTGCGCGGGCAGATCGTGTCTCAACGCGGTCTCGGCCGTACGCAGGGGCGGGAAGTCATTGCGGATGTCCGGATGACACAGTTGCACGACGCGTTCGGGCCGCGGCAGATCCCGCAGCGGATGTGAACCGAGGTCGCTCAGCCACGCACCCTCGGGTAGATAGTCGACGACCATGGATTCGGTCGCACCGGTGAGCACCGTCTGCCCACCGTGCGCCAGATCGCGTAGCCGCGCCGTGCGGTTGATGGTCGTCCCGATGTAGTTGCCCTCGTCGCGCAATTGGATCTCACCGGTGTGTACGCCGATGCGCAGCCGGATCGGGGCCAGCGGCGCCCGCTGCAGCGCCAGCGCGCACGCCACCGCATCGCTGGCCCGCGCGAAGGCCAGCACGAAGCTGTCGCCCTCGCCCTGCTCGACGGGGCGGGCACCGTTGTTCATGACCACGAGATCGGCCAGCGTCGCGTCGAGCCGCCGGATCGCCGCGCGCATCTCCTCGGGCTGCGAGTCCCATAACCGCGTCGACCCCTCGACGTCGGCCAGCAGCAACGTCACCGTGCCGGTCGGCAGTCCGCTCACACCAAGTTCGCTCCACTCGAGTGCGCTCATGCTAGCCAGCATGCGACCCGGGTATCGGCAAAACATCAGCGCAAGCGCGTAGATTTCACCCGCGCTGCCCGCTCACAGCCGCCGTTTCAGCCGGTCGCGGTACGACCGCCCGTCGGGGTCGTAGAAGAACCGGTACGCAGGTTCGGCCCACAGCCGCGTCAACAACCCGAGTTTTTCGGCCCTGTTCGGACGCAGCCGGCCCGGCGGCCGCGGCCCCCTACGACCGGAGGCGTACCAGTCCTCAAGCGCCTGTGCGGCGGCGACGATCTCGTCCACGGCGGTCGCCGGGTCGGCCAGCCCGCCGTCCTCGCTGCCGTCGTCGGCGCGGTCCAGGTGCTCGCGCATCAGGCGCAGCCGCAGATCGCGGGCGAACACACCCTCCTCGTCGAGCACCGCACAGGACAGCTCGCTGTCGTGGGTCCACGACCGCCGGTTGAAGTTGTCGCTGCCCGAACAGGCCCACACGTCGTCGATCACGCACACCTTCGCGTGCACGTAGACCGGTGTGCCCTCGTGGTTTTCGACATCGAAGACGTGCACGCGGTCCGGTGCGGCGCGGTGACACGTCTCGAGGGCCTGCCAACGGCCGACCTGGTTGGGTGGCAGCGCGAGCTTGCCGTCGACGTCCGGATAACGCGGCACCACGGCGACCAGATGCAGCTCGGGGTTGTCCCGCAGCGCGGAGGCGAACAGGTTGGCCACCCGCTTCGACCACAGGTACTGGTCCTCCAGATAGATCAGCCGACGGGCTCGCGGCACCGCCTTGCTGTAGGCCCGGGCGATGCCGCGCTCGCCGGTCGGTGCGAAGTCGTAGGCGAAGTGGGCGTCCGGGTAGGTCCGCAGCACCTGGACTCGGTGCGGGCCGCACGGCGGCGGGTCCGGCGGTTGCTCGGGCAGCGGATCGGCCGTCAGGTCGGCGCCGCGGAGCTTGTCGCGCAGCCACGCCAGCGGATTCAGCATGTCCAGCGAGGCGGGATCGTTCCACCGCTCGCGGAACGTCATGTCCAGCGCGCCCACTACCGGCCCCTGCAGGCGCAACTGCACGTCGTGCCATGGCGGGTGATCCCCATAGCGGGCCGACATCTGCAGGGCCTGCGGGTCGCCCCGGTGTGAAGCGTCGTCGCGGCGCGAGTGGCACAGGTCGATGCCACCCGCGAACGCCACATCGCGTTCCGGTCGGCCGGGATGCCTGATCACGACCAGCTTCTGGTGGTGGGAACCGCCGATGCGCACCCGTTGGTCCAGCAGTACCTCTCCGCCGGCCTCCTCGATGCGCTCACCGAGATGGCGGTTCTCCTCCTCGCTGTAGGCCAGCTTGTCCAGATGCGATCGCCACACCAGACCCTTGACGACCACACCGCGTTGCGCTGCGCGGCAGAACAATTCGCTTATCGTCGGACCGTTGTCGCGCAGCTTCTCGTCGGGGTCACCACGCCAGTCGGTGAAGAACAGATGATCACCCGGTTCGAGCGCCTCCACCTCGGTGGCGAGTTGGTCGAAATAGGTCGAGCCGTGTACGAGCGGTTCGACGCGGTTGCCGTCGCACCACACCGGGAGGTCCGATGCGGGGTTGCCGCGCTCCTCGGCGGTGAGGAACCACTCCTCGGCGTTCACGGCCGACGCCTCAGCAGCCGGTCCCGGTACGAGCGACCGTCCGGGTCGAAGATCATCCGGTATGCGGGTTCGGCCCACAGCCGTGTCAGGGGGTCGACTCGTTCTGCCTCGTGGGGCCGCAACCGGCCGGGTGGCCGCGGCCCCCGGCGGCCCGATTGGTGCCACTCTTCCAAAGCCCGTGCGCTTTCCACGATCTCGTCGACGGCGGTGTCGGGGTCGGTCAGGCCCTGGTCCTCGCTGCCGTCCTCCGCCCGGTCGAGGTGCTCGCGCAGCAAGCGGAGGCGAAGGTCGCGCGCGAACGTGTCGTCGGCGTCGAGCACCGCGCAGGACAGTTCGCTGTCATGGGTCCATGACCGCCGGTTGAAGTTGTCGCTGCCGATACACGCCCAGGTGTCGTCGATGACGCACACCTTCGAGTGCACGTAAACCGGTGTGCCCTCGTGGTTTTCGACGTCGAAGACATGCACGCGGTCCGGTGCGGCGCGTCGGCACGCATCGAGCGCCAGCTGACGACCCACCAGTGTCGGCGGGCGGCCAAGACCACCCTCGAGGTCGAAATAGCGCGGCACCACGGCCACCAGGTGCAGTTCGGGGTTCTCGGTCAGCGCACCGACGAGCAGGTTCGCCACCTCCTCGGACCACAGATACTGATCCTCGAGATAGATCAGGCGCCGGGCGCGCCGGATCGCCTTCGTGTAGCCACGCGCGATGCTGCGTTCCCCCTCCTTGGCGAACTCGTATTCGATCAACGCGTCACCGTAGGTGCGAAGCACCTGCACCGCGTGCGGCCCGCACGTCGGCGGATCCGGTGGCTGCTCCGGCAGCGGGCGCCGTCGCGAATCGCCACCGAATTTGTCGCGCAACCAGGCGAGTGGGTTGAACAGATCCAGCGGTGCCCGTGCGGTCCACCGTTCGCGGAAGGTGACGTCCAGCGCGCCGACGGCCGGACCGCGCACCTCGAGTTGCACGTCGTGCCACGGGGGGCGCTTCCCATACCGGGCCGACATCTGCACGGCCTGCGGGTCGCCGCGGTGTGACGCGTCGTCGCGGCGGCTGTGGCACAGATCGATGCCGCCGATGAACGCCACGTCCCGCTCGGGTTTGTCGGGGTGGCGCAGCAGCACCAGCCGCTGATGGTGCGACCCGCCGACCAGCACGCGCTGGTCGAGCAACACCTCTCCGCCTGCGCGTTCGATGGTCTCGGCGAGGTGGCGGTTCTGCTCCTCGTTGAACTGCAAGCGATTCGGATACGACCGCCACATCAAACCCTTCACGAGCACGCCACGGTCGGCCGCCGCGCGGAACAGCTCTGCGACGGTCGGGCCCTCCTCGCGCAACCGCTCATCGGCATCCCCGCGCCAGTCGGCGAAGAACAGGTGATCGCCGGAGCCGAGCTTCTCCACCTCCGTGACGAGCCGATCGAAGTAAGACGCGCCGTGAATCAAAGCCTCGGCCCGGTTGCCCTCACTCCACGCCGGCAGCTCCCAACTGGGGTTGCCGCGTTCACCGGCGGTGAGGAACCATTCGGCCAGAACAGACACCCCGTGGGATGCCCGCTGGGCGGTCAATCTACGCGCGGAATAATGGCCGCGTGACGGCACGAGTCCTGTTCCTCTACAACGAGCACCTCGCGACCGAGGCGCTGCTGGGCGAGGCTTTCGCCGACGCGGGTTTCGACGTGCAGACTTTCGAGGTGGTACCCGCCGACCGCGTGGACTCGCCGGCAGCCGACGTGAACTTCCCCGACCCGCTGGCGTACGACGCGCTCGTGCCGCTCGGCGCGCGCTGGCCCGTCTACGACGACGCGTTGCGCAGCAGTTGGGTCGGCGGGGAGATGGCGATGATGCGCCGCGCCGCCGACGCAGGCGTCCCGATCCTCGGCATCTGTTTCGGCGGGCAGCTGCTGGCCCAGGCCTTCGGCGGGACGGTGACGCGCTCGCCCTCACCCGAGATCGGTTGGTATGACGTCGAGTCCGCCGACCCCGAACTGGTGCCGGGCGGTCGCTGGTTTCAATGGCACTACGATCGCTGGACACTGCCGCCTGGCGCCGTCGAGCTGGCGCGCACCGCCGACGCGTCCCAGGCGTTCCTGCTCGGCCGCACGCTCGCGCTGCAGTTCCATCCCGAGGTCGACCGCGAGCTGCTGGACGTCTGGCTGGCCGACGACGAGGACGGCGAGGTCGCCGCCTTCGGCCTCACCCACGACCAATTACGTTTCATGACAGACGAATTCGCAGATGACGCGGCCGCCCGGGTACGCCGCCTCGTGCAGGGCTTCGTGACCCGCGTCGTCCGTCAGGCGTGTCCGAGTTCGTGAGCGAGCGCACCGTCGAGCGACGGATGGCGGAAGCGGTGTCCCAGCGCCTGCAGCGCGGTGGGCAGAACCCGTTGATTGGCCTCGGCGAGCTCGCGGGCGCCCTGCTCTCCGAGCAAGAGTCGCGGCCCGAACGACGGCACCGGTAAGACCGCCGGACGCCGCATCACCCGCGCCAGCGTTCTGGTGTAGTCGCCGTTGCGGACAGGATGGGGCGCCACGGCGTTGACCGGACCGGTCAGCCGGGCGTCGTAGAGTGCGCGGTGATAGACATCGAGCAGGTCGTCGAGCGCGATCCACGCCAGCCACTGCCGGCCGCTGCCCAACCGGCCGCCCAGTCCCGCCGCGAACAGCGGCCGCATCAGCCGCAAGGTGCCGCCGCGCGCGGATTGCACGATGCCCGTGCGGACGGTGACGACCCTCAGCCCCGCGTCGGCGGCCGGCGCGGTCGCCGCTTCCCAGTTCTGGACGACGTCGGCGAGGAAGCCGTCGCCGGGCACGCTCCCCTCGGTCAACACCGCGTCACCGCGGTCGAAACCGTAGATGCCGACCGCCGACGCGCTGACGAACACCCGCGGTCCGTCCTCGGCACGCGCCGCCGCCTCGGCGAGACGGCGGGTCGGTTCGACACGGCTGGTGCGGATGGCGTCCTTGTGCGCGTCGCTGAACCGTCCCGCGATGGACGCGCCGGCCAGGTGTACGACCGCGTCCACCCCGGTAAGCAGCCCGGGTTCGGGTCGCGCGGGATCCCACTGTCGCTCGTCCGGACCCGCAGCGGACCGTCGCACCAACCGGATCACCCGGTGCCCGCCGGTGCTCAGGAACGCCGTCAACGCGGATCCGACCAGCCCCGATGCCCCGCTGACCGCGACGGTGAGCGGCGCGAGCCCGGCGTCGGCGGCGTCGCGGTGGGCGGCCAGATCGTCGGCGAGTTGGCGATGCCGGTAGGCGAACATCGGTCGCAACGCGGCCGCCGGCACCGGCGCCTCGACGCGGTCGTGCACTCGCGTGCCGCCGGGCACCGCTTCGAACGAGTGGGTGTGCGTCCACCGGCCGACCAGGCGCGGCGGCCAGGACGTCGGGCCGTCGGAGGACAGCACGTCGACGAAGCGGTGCGGCGGGTCGTAGCGTTCCGGATCGTGCTGGGCGATCCAGCGCAGGCCGCCGGGCAGCCCGAGCACCGCTTTCCCGTCGGCCAGTGACTGCGCCTCGGCGACCACGGTCATCGGCTGCCACGGCGGGACGAGCCGCCGCATCGCCCCCGGCCGCGCGTGCCAGGCGAACACCTCGTCCAGCGGGTGCTCGACCATGCCCTCGTATTCGATGCCCATACCCCGATATTCGTCGCCGTCGTGCCGATGGATTGCGTCCGGGTGGGGTACCCACGGTCGTAGGCTGACAAGGTCTCGACATCGAATCGACTGTGATGACCGGATGGAGCGGGCTCGCCCGCCGAAACAGCAGGCGCGTGTATCAGGACCGCCGGGACGCCGGCGAGGTCTTGGCCCGCGAGCTGTCGACCCACCGCGGCCAGGATGTGGTGGTGCTCGGACTCGCGCGCGGCGGCGTGCCGGTCGCCGCGCAGGTGGCCCACTCGTTGCACGCGCCGCTGGACGTGTTTCTGGTGCGCAAGCTCGGTGTGCCGCAGTGGGAGGAGCTGGCCATGGGGGCGCTGGCCAGCGGGGGCGGCATCGTCATCAATGACAACCTGGTGCGCAGCCTCGGCATCGGCGACGAGGCGATCCAGGCCGCGATCGCCCGCGAGACCGACGAGCTGAACCGCCGCGAGCGTGCGTACCGGGGCGACCGGCCGCCGCCCGATCTGACGGGCAGGACCGTGATCCTCGTCGACGACGGCATCGCCACCGGTGCCAGCATGCTCGCCGCGGTGCGTGCCGTGCGGGCCCAGAATCCGGCCCGGATCGTCGTCGCGGTGCCGGTCGGGCCGGCCTCGGCGTGCCGGGAACTGGCCAAGGAAGCCGACGACGTGGTCTGCGCGACCATGCCGCCGGGATTCGAGGCCGTCGGCCAGGTGTTCGCCGACTTCCATCAGGTCAGCGACGACGAAGTGCGCGAACTGCTCTCACCGGACGAATCCGGTTCGGCGCCAACAGATTAGCGGCGGTCTTCGCCCGAGTCGGCTTGTTCGACGACGGTGGTCTCCTCGTCGGCGTCGGAGTACTCGGGTTGCTGCTCGGCGACGGTCTGGTCGTCGGGGTAATCCTCGTAGTACTCCGGTTCGGCCTCGGTGTACGCCTCGTCGGCGGTCTCGGCCTTGCGCCCCGACCGCTCCCGCACCGCGTCGACGATCAGGAGCACGACACCGATCACGCTGGCCGCGATACAGACCCAGGCGATCAATTCATTGCTGGTGACGACCGCGGTCACCAGCGCCGCGAGGCCGATGACAGCGAGGACGAGCGCAACGATCAGCATTGATCAACCCTAGGTGACGATCGGCTCAGTTGTTTCCCCGGTTGAACTGATTGAAGCCTCCGCCGTCGTTTCCGGCGCTCGAGTCGACCGGCGCGGCCGAACCGCGCTGACCAAGCTCCTCGAGCTGAGACTCCAGGTAGGTCTTGAGGCGGGTGCGGTATTCACGCTCGAAGGTCCGCAGCTGCTCGAGGCGACCCTCCAGCACGGTGCGCTGCTGGTTGATGGTGCCCATGATCTCGGAGTGCTTGCGCTCGGCGTCGGCCTGCAAAGCGTCGGCCTTCTCCTGCGCCTGGCGCAGCTGCGCCTCGGAGCGGGTCTGCGCGTCGGCGAGCATCGCGTCGGCCCGCTGACGAGCATCGGCGACGGTGGTCTCTGCGGTCTGCCGCGCCTCGCTCACCAGGGCGTCGGCCTGCGCGCGCGCATCGGCCAGCAGTTTCTCCGACTCGGCCTTGGCGGTGCTGGTCAAGCGGTCCGCGGTGTCCTGGGCGAGGCTCAACACCTTGGCCGCCTTGAGCGCCTGGTCCTCGCTGGCCTGCGCGGACGGTGCCTCGTAAGCGGGCTGTGGCGTCGGCGCGGCGGCGGGCTCGGGGGCGGGCTGCTCGTAGACGGGCACGGCCTGGGTCGACTGTCCGGAGCCGCCGGAGCGGGCGGAGGCCAATTCCTGGTCCAGTTCGGCGACGCGCTGCCTCAGATCGGCGTTCTCCTCGATGAGCCGCGTCAGCTCGTTCTCCACCAGATCGAGGAACGCGTCAACCTCGTCCTCGTTGTAGCCGCGCTTGCCGATGGGTGGCTTGCTGAACGCGACATTGTGAACGTCGGCGGGTGTGAGCGGCATTGTCGCCCCCTATGAAGTCTGGACAGTCAACCGGTCTCAAAGTGTAGAGCGTGGGTGGAACGTAACTGGCGTCCATCCTGTCACACCAGCCGCGGCCGTTGCAGAAGAGGATGAAATTAAGAGCGAATTTCAAACAAGGCCGCACGCCCGGCGACGATTTCTCCGCTCAAATTCCTCCGGGCAAACGCCGGCCGAGTGCGTGGTCTCAGGCCGCCGCGCCGAACGCCAGTTGCATGCCGATGAAGGCGACCAGCAGTAGCACCATGATCGACAGATCGAAGCGCACCGCACCTATCGTGAGCTGGGGAATGAGCCGCCGAAGCAGTTTCACCGGCGGATCGGTCACCGTCATGATGACCTCCAGGATCACCACCGTCGCGCCCTTCGGATGCCAGTCCCGGGAGAACGACCGGATGAACTCGACCACGACGCGCGCGATCAACAGCAGCCAGAAGATGAACAGGGCGAAGCCCAGGATCTCGAAGAAGAGCGACAACGCCGACGGTCCTCACTACGGGCACAGATGTGACTTTTACAACAGGCTTGCTACAGGCAGTCGCGCCCTGCGGCTGCTCAAGCCCGAGCGCGACGCCAGCCTACCCGTCTGTGACCCGACCTATTGATAGGAGTAGAAGCCCGCCTCGGCGATGCGGCGCCGCTCTTCGGCGGTGACGTCGATGTCCGCGGGCGACAGCAGGAAGACCTTCGTGGCGACCTTGTCGAACGAACCCCGCAGCGCGAACGCCAGGCCCGCGGCGAAGTCGACGAGGCGCTTGGCGTCGGCGTTGTCCATCGAGACCAGGTCCATGATCACCGGGGTGCCGTCGCGGAACCGCTCACCGATCGTGCGGGCCTCGCTGTAATCCTTGGGCCGCAGCGTGGTGATCTTCGACAGCGGGCTGCCCGCCTCGAACAGCTCGGCCATCCTGCGGGGGTCCATCGCGAGCGCGCCTCGGGTGGCGCCGCGCATCGGGGCGAACCGCGGTGCCGGCCGCTCGAACTCGCGCGGTGCGCGCAGCCGCGGCTCGAACCGGTCCTCATAGCCGCGGTAACCGCCGGGGGCGTCGTCGTAATCGCGGTCGTCGTAGCCACGGCCCGGGCCGTAACCGTCGTCGTCGAAGCGATCGTCTCGACTACGGCGCGAATATCCACGGGAGGCGCCGCGCTCGTCGTCCTCGTAGTACTCGTCGTCGTAGTCATCCATCGGGGCCATACCGAAGTACGCCTTGACCTTGTGAAGTGTGCTCATCGCTCGACCCTTCTCATGCCCTGGACTCTGGTGTCTGTGATGAAGATGTGACTGGAGTGACTACTTCTGGTGACGGTAGAGGACGTTGTCCCAATAACGCGGTACCGACACGCACACATGTCGAGCCGTGTTTCACCGCCGCTTCCAGATCGTTCGACATCCCGGCCGATAGCTCGAGGCGCTGGCGGTAGTCGGCCTGCACCCTTCTGAGCTCGGCGTTGACCCGCGCGAACGCCGTGTCCGCGTCCTCGCCGAGCGGAGGGATCGCCATCAGCCCGGTGAACTCCAGTCCCGGGGCGTCGTGCGCGGCGGCGCACAATTCGTCGACGGCTTCGGGCTTGTTGATGTCGACGCCGCCGCGGCTCTCGTCGCCGTCGAGGCTCACCTGGATGAAGATGCGCAGCGGTTCGGCGCGGCCGCCGTCCTCGAGCGCCGCGGACGCCGCTCGGCTCAATGCGTCGATCACCTTGCGGCTGTCGACCGAGTGCGCCGCATACGCCCACCCGGCAATAGAGCGCGCTTTATTGCGCTGAATGCGTCCGACCATGTGCCAGCGAATGGGTCCGATATCCGGATTCGACGCGATTTCGCGGACTTTATTCGACGCTTCCTGTTCGCGTGACTCGCCAAAAGCCTCACACCCCAAACGGCGCAGAATAATGACATCGTCGGCGGGAAAGAATTTGGTCACCGGAAGTAATTCAATTTCGGCGATATCGCGTGACGCGGCTTCGGCGGCCGCGGTGAGCCGCGCCCGCACGGCCGTCAGCGCTTCGGTCAGTTCGAGTTCGCGGGACGACGGCACGGTCTCGCTCACTCCATCCACACCAGTGAGGCCAGGCGCCCGGTCGGGGCGTCGCGGCGGTGGCTGAAAAGGTTGCGGTCCTCGACCGTGCATCGTGGGTCGACGTCGATGGCGGTGACGCCCAAAGTCGTTAGCTGCCTGTGGATTCCGGCCCGCAAGTCGAGGGCGGGCGTGTTCTTCGCGCTTGTTGTGCGGCTGCCGGGCAGCGCGGTCTCGACCTCAGCGGCCATGGCTTCGGGGACCTCGTAATTGCGTCCGCTGACCGCGGGCCCGAGCAGCGCCGAGATGTCCTCGGGGTGCGCGCCGAGCGACAGCATCGCCTCCACCGTGCGGGCGACGACGCCCTTCTGGGCGCCCACGCGTCCGGCGTGCACGGCGGCCACCACTCCGGCGCGCGCGTCGCCCAATAAAACGGGAACGCAATCGGCGGTAACCACCGCCAAAGCCAATCGCGGTGTCGCGGTGACCAATGCGTCAGTATTGTCGACGGGCCGGTCGGTGGCCCCGTCGACCACGACGACGTGATCGCTGTGCACCTGATTCATCCATACGATTCCGTCGTCGCCCAAACCGATGGCGCCGCTGAGCCGTTTGCGGTTGGCGGCCACCGCCGCCGGATCGTCGCCGACGTGATCGCCGAGATTGAAGGTGTCGAACGGCGGCGCGGAGACGCCGCCGGCCCGTGTCGTGGTCACGCGCCTTATGCGAACCGTCACGGTCGCCAGTATTGCCGGATCAGTGGCGCATGAACGGCGGCACGTCGACGTCGTCGTCATCGTCCCCGCCGATACTGACCGTCGCGCCGTTGGTGTGCACCGGCACGCTCGCCGGATCCGCGGGTTCGAACAGCGATGTGCTCACCTTGCCGGCCTTGCCCGGGGTGATGCCCTGCCCCTCGGCGGGGCTCACAACCGGTTTGCGTCCCGGGCCTGCGGAGTCGAAGCCGGCCGCGATCACCGTCACCCGTACCTCGTCGCCGAGGGAGTCGTCGATGACCGTGCCGAAGATGATGTTGGCTTCGGGATGCGCGGCGTCCTGCACCAGCGAGGCGGCCTCGTTGATCTCGAACAGCCCCAGGTCGCTGCCACCGGCGACCGACAGCAGCACGCCCTGCGCGCCCTCCATCGAGGCCTCCAGCAGCGGCGAGTTGATCGCGATCTCGGCGGCCTTGAGGGCGCGGCCGTCGCCGCGGGCCGAACCGATGCCCATCAGCGCCGTGCCCGCCCCGCTCATCACGCCCTTGACGTCGGCGAAGTCGACGTTGATCAGGCCCGGCGTCGTGATCAGGTCGGTGATGCCCTGCACGCCGTTGAGCAGCACCTCGTCGGCGCTGCGGAACGCGTCCATCAGCGAGACCGCGGCATCGCCCATCTGCAGCAGCCGGTCGTTGGGGATGACGATCAGGGTGTCGCAGCTCTCGCGCAGGGCCTGAATGCCGTTCTCGGCCTGGTTGCTTCGCCGCTTGCCCTCGAACGAGAACGGCCGCGTCACCACGCCGACGGTCAGCGCACCCAGCTTGCGCGCGATCGAGGCCACCACCGGCGCGCCACCCGTGCCGGTGCCGCCGCCCTCGCCCGCCGTCACGAACACCATGTCGGCGCCGCGCAGCAGTTCCTCGATGTCGTCCTTGGCGTCCTCGGCGGCCTTGCGCCCCACCTCGGGGTCGGCGCCGGCGCCGAGCCCGCGCGTGGAGTCGCGACCGACGTCGAGCTTGACGTCGGCGTCGCTCATCAACAACGCCTGCGCGTCGGTGTTGATGGCGATGAACTCCACGCCCTTGAGGCCCTGCTCGATCATCCGGTTGACGGCGTTGACTCCGCCGCCACCGATGCCGACCACCTTGATGACGGCGAGGTAGTTGTGTGGGGGGGTCATTGCGATCCCTTCCTCCCAGGTTGTCCGACGACACGCCGAGCCTTGGCAAACCCTAAACCTCAACCAGAGGGTTATAGTTATGTCAAGTTGTTCCGCGCAACCAGAACGGTAGGGCGAGGTCGCGACCTAGCGATGCAGGCGCGCCGACACGCGCGACAAATTTTTCGTGCAACGTCGCGCGCCGAACGAGGCGCAGTTCACTTCACGGTCGGCAGGTCGGGGCTGGACACGTCGTAGGTCTTGCCCGGCTGGGTGAGCAGAGCGCCGAGCTTGAGCGCCTTCTCCTCGGTCCGGTCGGTGGTCCCCCACACCACCTGTCGACCGTCGGAGAGCTGCAGGGTGATCGCCGCGACCGAGGGCGCCGCGATGCGCGCGACCTGCTCGGCGACCTCCGGGCGCAACGACGTCATCACCTGAAGCGCCGCCTTGGTCGGCTCGTCGTTGGGGCCGGGATTGTCGGTGTCGATGTAGGGCACGCCCGGCGGCGGCACCCCGACGGCGAAGTCGACCCCGTCGCGGTCGAACAGATGCGGCCCGTCGGGATAGTCCTTGACCACCACCGGTACCCGCTCGACGACGGTGATGCGCAGTGTCGACGGGTACTGACGCTGGACGCGCGCGCTGGCGATCCGCCGGATCGCGGCCACTCGTTCGGCCACACTGTCGGTGTTCACCTGCAGCAGCGGCGTGCCGGGCGCGACGGCGGCCGCCGCGACGATCTCCTCCTGTGTCACCGCACCCACGCCGGTGACCACTGTGTTGCGCACCGCCATGACCGGCGTGAAGTACAGCAGCAGCCCGAGCCCGACGACGATGACGCTGATCAACGCCGACCACATCAGCACCTTCAGGCCGCGCACCGTTCCGCGCCGCAGTTTTCTGCCGTCTCCCGGGGGCTTGCCCATCACCCGCCGCTTGGCTTCCCTGCGTGCCTGCTCGATCGCCATGGCCCGGGCCTGGGCGGCGCGGCGCTCCTCACGCTCCCTGCGTGCGCGTCGCCGCGGCCCCTCGAAATCCGGTGCGGCGGCCGATGTCTCGTCGGGCTGCGTCTCCTCGGCGGACGGTTCGGCCGGCTCCGGGGACTCCGGTGCCTCCTCGGCCGCGTTGGGGTCGATCGGACCGGTCATCGCGACCCCGGTGTGCTCCGGTTGGCCTTGATACGCAACGCGGTCACGATTTCCGGGCCGAGCATCGTGACATCACCCGCACCCATCGTCACCACGACGTCTCCAGGCGTGGCGGCCTCGGCGACCCGCGCGGCCACCGCGGAGAAGTCGGGCACATAGGTTCCGGGCACGCTGATGTGCTCGACGATGCTGGCGCCGCTGACCCCGGCGATCGGCTGTTCGCGGGCGGCGTAGACGTCGAGCACGAACACCTCGTCGGCGCCGTCAAGGGCCTGGCCGAACTCGCGAGCGAATGTCTCTGTGCGCGAGTACAAGTGGGGTTGAAAGACGACGATCGACCGGCCGCCGGCCTGTTCGGTGACGGTGCGCAGCGCGCTCAGCGTGGCCCGCACCTCGGTCGGGTGGTGCGCGTAGTCGTCGAAGACCCGGACGCCGTTGGCCTCACCGACGAGCTCGAAGCGACGGCGCACGCCCTCGAATCCGGCCAGCCCGTCGAGCACGACGTCGATCGGCGCGCCGGCCTCGATCGCCGCCAGCACGGCCCCGATCGCGTTGAGCGCCATGTGTCGTCCGGGCACCGCCAGGCGCATCACCCGGGGGTGCGACTCGTCGGCGAACTGGATGTGCGCGACCGCACCGGTGTCGTGCTGCTCCCAGCTCAACAGGGTGCCCTGCAGCGGGAGGCTCGGGTCGCTGCCGTAGCGCAGCACGCGGATGCCCAGCTCGGCGGTGCGCTCGGCGAGCGCCGCGGCGCCGGGGTCGTCGGTGCAGACCACCAGCGCGCCACCGGGTTTGAGCCGTTCGACGAAATCGTCGAACACGGCGCCGTAGGCCTCGGCGCTGCCGAAGAAGTCGAGATGGTCGGCCTCGATGTTCGTCACCACCGCGACGTCGGGGTGGTACTCCAGCAGCGAGCCGTCGCTTTCGTCGGCCTCGGCCACGAAGCAGTCACCGCTGCCGTTGTGCGCGTTGGTGCCCGCCTCCCCGAGATCGCCGCCCACCGCGAACGACGGGTCGAAACCGCTGTGCTGTAACGCCACGATCAGCATCGAGGTGGTCGTGGTCTTGCCGTGCGTGCCGGTCACCATCAGCGTGGTGTGGCCGGCCATCAGCTTGGCCAGGACCACCGGCCGCAGGATCACCGGGATACCGCGCCGACGCGCCTCGACCAGTTCGGGGTTCGTCTTGGGGATGGCGGCGTGGGTGGTGACGACGGCGGTCGGCCCGCCCGGCAGCAGATCCAGCGAGGAGGCGTCATGGCCGATCCGGATGGCGGCGCCGCGGGCCCGCAGCGCGGCCACCGCCCGCGACTCCTTGGCGTCCGAACCCGATACCAGCCCACCACGGTCCAGCAGGATGCGTGCGATGCCCGACATGCCGGCACCCCCGATGCCGACCATGTGCACGCGCTGCAGCTCTTCGGGTAACGACTTCGGTTTCACCGCAGCCTCTTTCGGCGCTCGGCGTGCGCGACTTCCAGCGCGATCTCGGCGACCCGTCTGGCCGCGTCGCGGTGTCCGGCCAGCGCGGCGGCCGCCGTCATGGTCTGCAACCGGCCGGTGTCGGTGAGCAGATCGACGACGGTCTCGGCGACGAAGGCCGGCGACAGGTCGGCGTCGTCGACCATCAGCGCGCCCCCGGCGTTGAGAACCGGCAGTGCGTTGAGTCGTTGTTCGCCGTTGCCGATCGGCAGCGGGACGTACACCGCGGGCAGCCCCACCGCGGTCAGTTCGGCGACCGTCATCGCCCCGGAGCGGCAGATCGCCACGTCGGCGGCGGCGTAGGCGAGGTCCATCCGGTTCAGGTACGGGACGGGCACGTACGGCGGGTCGCCGTCGGCCGGCTCGCGCAGCTCGAGGGTGTTCTTGGGACCGTGCGCGTGCAGCACCGAGATACCGGCCGCGGCAAGATCTTTGGCGGCCCCGGAGACCGCTCGGTTCAGCGACTGCGCGCCCTGCGATCCGCCGAACACCAGCAGCACGCGCGCGTCGGGCGCGAACCCGAAGTGGGCACGGGCCTCGTCGCGCAGGGCCATGCGGTCCAGCGACGTGATCGCCGCGCGCACCGGCACGCCGACCACCTCGGCCGGCCTGCCGAGTCCCGGATCGGCGATGGCGGACAGCACGCGGCGCGCCGAGCGGGCGCCGACCCGATTGGCCCAGCCCGCGCTCGCGTTCGCCTCGTGCACCACCACCGGCACCCGCCTGCTGCGGCGCACACTGCGCGAGGCCAGATAGGCGGGCAGTGCGACGTAACCACCGAAACCGATCACCACATCGGCCCCGACCTCGTCGAGCACCGTCCGGGTCTGGCGCACCGCCCGGCGTACCCGCAGGGGCAGGCGCAGCAGATCGCCGGAGAGTTTTCTCGGTAGCGGCACCGGCGTGATGAGCTCGAGGTGGTATCCGCGTTCGGGCACCAGCCGGGTCTCCAACCCGCGCTCGGTGCCGAGCGCGGTGATACGCACGTCAGGGGCGAGGTCGGTCAGCGCGTCGGCCACCGCCATCGCCGGTTCGACGTGTCCCGCGGTGCCGCCGCCCGCGAGGACCACGGAGACTCCCCGGTCGTCCCCCGGCCGCCGAGGGACGGAACCCGTGTCGTTCACCCGTAACGCTGACCTTCCAGTGCGCGCCGGCGGCTTTTCTCCGCACGGCCGCCTCCATGATGCCTTGCCGCCCGGACGGGCTTACCGGCCGTCTGGCGTTTGCGTGCGGGCTTGGGCGCCTGCTTCGAGGCTGGCTTGGGAGTCCGGCCGCGCGCGGCCTTGCCGGGTTTGCCCGAGCGTTCGGCGCCGCGCTTGCCGAGCCGCTCCCGCACCACCTCGATCCGCGGCGGCACGTACGGCGCCGGCAGCGGCAGCCGCAGCAGGCTGTTGACCCTGTCCTCGCGCCCCGCCCGCAGCGCCGCGACCGCCTCCGGTTCGTGGCGCGCCGCGCTCGCCATGATGCCGATCATCAGAAGCGTTGTCGCCGTTGAGGTTCCGCCGGCGGAGATGAGCGGCAGCTGCAGCCCGGTCACGGGCAGCAGGCCGACCACGTAGCCGACGTTGATGAACACCTGGCCCATGATCCACAGCGTCGCGGTGGCGGTGAGCAGCCGCAGGAACGGATCGGCCGAACGCCGGGCGATTCGCATGCCGGTGTAGGCGAACAAGCCGAACAGACACAGCAGCCCGCCTGCGCCGATGAAGCCGAGCTCCTCGCCGATGATCGCGAAGATGAAGTCGTTGTGCGCGTTGGGCAGGTAGTTCCACTTGGCCGCGCCCTGGCCGAGACCGTCGCCGAACACGCCGCCGTTGGCCAGCGCGAACCGGGCCTGCCTGGCCTGATAGCCCGACCCCTGCGTATCGGCGCCGGGGTTCAGCCACGACTGCACTCGCGCGGACCGGTAACCTTCGGCCATCGCCAGCACCGCGGCCGACACCACGACCATGAACAGCGAGGACAGGAACACCCGCAGCGGCAGGCCGGCGTACCACAGCAGGCCCAGCAGGATGATGCCCAGCGACACCGTCTGCCCCAGGTCGGGCTGGGCGACGATGAGCGCCAGCGCGACGAACGCCGCGGGGACCAGCGGGATCAGCATCTCGCGCAGCGTGGCCTGCTCCATGCGGCGTGCGGCCAGCAGATGCGCGCCCCAGATGGCGAACGCGATCTTGGCCAGCTCGGAGGGTTGCATCGAGAACCCGGCGATCACGAACCAGCCGCGGGATCCGTTGGACACGGTGCCGATACCCGGGATCAGCACCAGGATCAGCAGCACGATCGTCAGCGCGAAGCTCGAGAACGCCATGCGCCGCATCAGCTGCACCGGGATCCGCATCGCGACGTAGAACCCGAACAGCCCGATGACCGTCCAGAGCACCTGCTTGCCGAACACGGCCCACGGCGAGCCGTCCTGGTCGTAGGAGTACACCCCCGACGCCGAGAGCACCATCGTCAAGCCCAGCGTGGTCAGCAGCGCCGCCACCGCGATGATCAGGTGGAACGACGTCATCGGGCGTCCCAGCCACGCCCCGACCCGAGTCCGGGGCCCGGCGGTCGTGGGCACCGGTTCGACCGGTTTGTCTTCGGCGCCCGCCCTGCGAAGCCGCAGCCGGGTCAGGATGGTAGTCATCGGCGGCTACCGGGTCAGGGCGCGCACGGCGTCGGCGAACGCATCGCCGCGGTGGCTGTAGCCGCTGAACTGGTCGAAGGAGGCACCCGCCGGCGCCAGCAAGACCGTGTCGCCGGGCCGGGCGAGGTCGCGGGCGGCGCCGACCACTGCGGCCATGATCGCGTCGCCGGAGGGCTGGCCTTCGAGTCTGATCACACTAGTAACAGCACTAACATCCGACCCATTTGTCCCTTGCACCCCAAAATCCTCCCCCGTCACAACCTCGATGACGGGGACATCCGGGGCGTGTCGCGCCAACGCCTCGGCGATCAGTGCCCGGTCGCGGCCTATCAACACGGCCCCGACCAGCCGATTCGCGACCGATATCAGCAGTTCGTCGACCGAGGCGCCCTTGAGCAGGCCGCCAGCCACCCACACCACGCGCGGGTAGGCGGCGATCGACGCCTGGGCGGCGTGGGGGTTGGTGGCCTTCGAGTCGTCGACGTAGGCGACACCGTTGACGGTTCCGATGACCTCGGCGCGGTGCCTGCCCACCCGGAAGCCGGCCAGCGCGTCGGCGATCGCCGACGGCGGCACCTCGACCGCGCGGGCCAGCGCCGCGGCGCCCAGCGCATCAAGCACCCCAACCGGGCCGGCCACCGATATCGACGCCGCGTCGACCAGCGGCCATCCGCCTTCAGGCGGATCGCCGAACGCGTAGTCGAGGAGCGTTCCGCCGGCCACCCCCAATTCGCCCGGCCCAGGCTCCCCTAGCCGGAAACCCACACGCGTCGGCGCGGCCGCGGTCTCCAGCAGACCCGCTGCCACCGGATCGTCGAGCCCGGCGACCGCGACGCGTCCGTTGAGCACGCGGGCCTTGGCGTGGGCATAGGAGGCCATGGAGCCGTGCCAGTCGAGGTGGTCCTCGGCGACGTTGAGCAACACACCCGCGTCCGGACGCAGCGACGGCGCCCAGTGCAACTGGAAGCTCGACAGCTCGACCGCGAGCAGATCGGACGGCTCGGCGAGCACGTCGAGCACCGGGTTGCCGATGTTGCCGCACAGCACCGCCCGTCGTCCCGCGGCGACCAGCATGGCGTGCAGCATCGAGGTGGTCGTGGTCTTGCCGTTGGTCCCGGTGACGACCAGCCAGCGCCGCGGCGGCCCGAACCAGCCCGCCTGGTCCAGGCGCCAGGCCAGTTCGACATCGCCCCAGATCGGGACGCCCGCGGCCGCCGCCGCGGCCAGCACCGGCGTGGTCGGGGCGAACCCCGGGCTGGTGACGACGAGCGCGTACTCGCCGATGGTGGCCTCGGCGTCGGCGGTGGTGACCACCTTCGCGGGTGTGATCAGCCGTTGCAGTGCCAGCGGGTCGTCGTCGCAGATCGTCAGCCGCACGCCGGTGGGCTCGAGCACGGCGCTGACCGAGCGGCCGGTCAGGCCCGCGCCGGTCACCAGCACCCGCGCCCCCGGTAGCAGCGGCTCGACGGTCATTTCAGGCACCGACGGTGGTCAGCCACTCGCTGTAGAACAACGCGACGCCGAGCCCGCAGGCGATCGCGGTGAGCAACCAGAACCGGATGATCACCGTCGTCTCGGCCCACCCCACCAGCTCGAAATGGTGGTGGAACGGCGCCATCCGGAACACCCTGCGGCCGGTGGTCCGGAATGCGAGGATCTGCACGACGACCGAGACGACCTCGGCGACGAACAGGGCGCCGAGCACCACGGCCAGCATCTCGGTGCGGCTGGCCACCGAGAGCCCGGCAATGATGCCGCCGAGGGCCAGCGAACCGGTGTCGCCCATGAAGATCTTCGCCGGCGCGGCGTTCCACCACAGGAAGCCGATACAGGCGCCCGCCGTGGCCGCGGCGATGATCGCCAAATCGAGCGGATCGCGCACGTTGTAACAGCCCAGGCCCGGGCTGGTGGCGCAGGCGTTGCGGAACTGCCAGAACGTGATCAGCACGTAGGCCGCGCACACCATCGCCATCGCGCCTGCGGCCAGCCCGTCCAGGCCGTCGGTGAAGTTCACCGCATTCGACCAGGCGCTGACCACCACGATGCAGAACAGCACGAACAGCACGGGCGGCAGTGTGACCGTGGCGATCTCGCGCACATAGGACAGTTCTGCGCTGCCGGGGGTCAACCCGTCGGCGTTGCGGAACTGCAGGGCGAGCACGCCGAAGATCACCGCGGCGGCCAGGATGCCAACGGTCTTGGCCGTCTTGTTCAACCCGAGATTGCGCGAGCGCCGGATCTTGATCAGGTCGTCGACGAAGCCGACGACGCCGAGCGCGCTGGCCAGGAACAGCACCAGCAGGCCGGACGCAGACGGTCCCCGGCCGTCGATCACGACGCCGACGAGGTGCGTGCCCAGATAACTGGCCCAGATGCCGGCGACGATCGCGACCCCGCCCATCGACGGCGTGCCGCGCTTCTTGGCGTGCGTGGGCGGCCCGTCCTCGCGGATCTCGTGGCCGAAGCCCTGGCGGGTGAACAGCCGGATCAGCACCGGAGTGAGCAGGATCGAGACCGTCAGCGCGATGCCGACGGCGATGAGGATCTGCCTCATGCGTGCGGATCCAGGGTTTCGGCCGATCCGGTATCGAGCAGGGCGTCGGCCAGCGCGCCGAGACCGGCCGCGTTCGAGGCCTTCACCAGCACCACGTCGGACGGCTGCAGTTCGGCGCGCAGGAGGTCCAGCGCCTCGTCGGCGTCGGCGACCATGGTGGCCTCAGCCCCCCACGATCCCTCCATCACCGCGCCGTGGTGCATGGCGCTCATAGTCCTCCCGGTTCCGACGACGATGAGTCGTGACACATCTAAGCGCACGGCCAGCCGGCCGATGCGGTCATGCTCGGATATCGCGTCGTCTCCGAGTTCGGCCATCTCGCCGAGCACCGCCCAGCTACGGCCGCCTCCACCTCCCCTGCGGGCCATCCACGCCAGCGCCTTGAGGCCCGCGCTCATCGAGTCCGGGTTGGCGTTGTAGGCGTCGTTGATGACGGTGACGCCGTCGCTGCGGGTGACGACCTGCATGCGGTTTTTGGACACCGGACCGGCGGTGGCCAGCGCTGCGGCCACCTGCTCGAGGGAGGCGCCGCACTCCAGCGCGACGGCCGACGCACACAACGCGTTGGACACCTGATGGTCGCCGTGCACGGCCAGCGCGACGTCGACCCCTTCCTCGCCGGCGTGCAGGGTGAACCGCGGCCTGGCCAACTCGTCGAGCGTGACCGCCTCGGCCCACACGTCGACGTCCCGGCCGCCGGGCTCCCGCGACACCCGCACGACGCGCGCGGCGGTCTTCGCGGCCATCGCGGCCACCGCACTGTCGTCGACGTTGAGGATCACCGCGCCGTTTGCCGGAACTGCTTGCGGCAATTCGGATTTCGTCTCGGCGATGGCCTCACGTGAGCCGAATTCGCCGAGGTGCGCGGTGCCGACGTTGAGCACCGCCGCGATGGACGGAGGGGCGATCGCGGCCAGCGCGGCGATGTTGCCGCGATGGCGGGCCGACATCTCCAGCACCAGAAAGTCGGTGGACCGCGTCGCGCGCAGGACCGTCCACGGGTGGCCGAGCTCGTTGTTGAACGATCCCGGCGGCGCGATCACCTCACCGAGCGGCGCCAGCAGCGCGGCCACCAGATCCTTGGTGGAGGTCTTACCCGACGATCCGGTGATACCGATGATCCTCAGCCCGCCCGCGACGAGCTCCGCGGCGACCGCCCCGGCCAGCTTCGCCAGCGCCGCGAGCACGGCCGCGCCGGAGCCGTCGACATCGTGTTCGAGCACCCCCGCCGCGCGGTCGGAGGTCTGTGGCGTCGGGTCCACGACGATCGCAGGCACCCCGACCGGCCGCGCGGCCAGCACCGCCGCCGCCCCGGCGTGCACCGCCGTCGCGGCAAAGTCGTGTCCGTCGGAGCGGGCTCCCGGTAAGGCGAGGAAGAGACCTCCGGGGGTGACGGCCCGCGAGTCGAACTCGACGGTGCCGGTGATCCTGACGGTCGCGGCGTCGGCCTCGGAGATGTCAGTGAGCCGGCCGCCGACGATCTCGGCGATCTGGGCGAGCGTGAAGTCGATCATGACCGGCGTCCCTCGAGGGCCCGCGCAAGCTCCTCGCGGTCGTCGAAGGGGCGCGTCGCCCCGGCGCTGGTCTGACCCGCCTCGTGGCCCTTGCCGGCGACGAGCACGACATCGCCGGGCGTCGCCCACCCCACCGCGTGCTCGATCGCGGCGCGACGGTCACCGATCTCGACGACCTCGGCCCCTGATTGTTCGCCCGCCCCGTCAACGATCGCCGCGCGGATCTCGGCCGGGTCCTCGTCGCGCGGATTGTCGTCGGTCACCACCACCAGGTCGGCCAGTTCCGCGGCGACGCGGCCCATCGGCCCCCGCTTGCCCGGGTCGCGGTTGCCGCCCGCGCCGAACACGACCGCCAACCGGCCCTCGGTCTGCGCCCGCAGCGTCGACAGCACGGCCTGCAGTGCGCCGGGTTTGTGGGCGTAGTCGACCACCGCGAGGAACTCCTGCCCGCGGTCGACGGGCTCCATCCGGCCGGGCACCGTCGCGCCGCGCAGTCCCGGCGCGGCCTGTTCGGGTGACACGCCGACGGCGTCGAGCAGCGCGATCGCGAGCAGACAGTTGGCCACGTTGTAGCGACCCGGCAACCCGATCCGCAGGCCGTGGTGCACACCCGCCGGGTCCACCGCGAAGAACTCCTGCGCGTTGCGGTCGACGGTGCGGATGTCCTCGACGCGCCAGTCGGCGACTCGACCGGTCGCGCTGACGGTCACCGGATCGCGCGCCAGCCTGGCCATCTCCCGGCCCGCGTCGTCGTCCACGCACAGCACGGAAAGGTCTGCGCGGTTGCGGGATTCGGGATCGAACAGCCGAGCCTTGGCCTCGAAGTAGTCCCGCATCGTCGGGTGGAAGTCGAGGTGGTCGCGCGACAGGTTGGTGAATCCGCCGACCGCGAAGTGCACACCGTCGACGCGGCCGAGTGTGAGCGCGTGGCTCGACACCTCCATCACGACAGTGTCGACGCTCTGCTCGACCATCGCCGCGAGCAGGGCCTGCAGATCCGGCGCTTCGGGTGTGGTGAGGACGCTGGCCTGATCGCGCCCGTCGATCCGGATTCCGACGGTGCCGATCAGCCCCGCCACCCGCCCGGCCGACCGCAGTCCCGCCTCGGCGAGATAGGTGGTCGTGGTCTTGCCGGAGGTGCCGGTGACCCCGATGACCCGCAGCCGTTCGGACGGCCGTCCGTACACCTCGGCGGCCAGCTCACCGAGCACCGAGCGCGGAGCCTGATGGATCAGCACGGGAACCTCGACGTCGGTCCCGACGAGCACCAGCCCGTCCGGGTCGGTGAGGATCGCGACGGCTCCGCGCGCGAGCGCCTCCGAGGCGAAGCGGGCGCCGTGCGCCGCTGCCCCCGGCAGCGCCGCGAACAGGTCCCCGGGTTCGACATCACCGCTGCGCAGCGTGACGCCGGTGACGCGGATGTCCGGCACGGCGCCGCCCGCGGGCACCGCCTGGACCTGCCCGGCCAACGGACCGAGCGCCGCGCCGGCGGGATGGCTGGGTCGCAGGTTCATGGCGTTGACACAGTACCGAGTCGCCCTCCTGGCCCCCGTCGCACATCGGGGGCGGTTGCGGCCGCCTTAGTCGGCTACCAGCGTCAACCGCGAATCGGCGTCCGGCGACAGCGGCACGTTCTCGCGCTGCAGCAACCAGGACGCGATGTTGTGGAACAGGGGCGCCGACGTGGTGCCCGGCTGCCCGTCGGCGGTGCGCTGCGGGTGGTCCATCATGATGCCGACGACGTAGCGCGGGTCGTCGGTGGTGGCGATGCCCGCGAACGTGATCCAGTAGACGTCGTCGTAGTAGCACCCGCACGCCGGGTTGATCTGCTGTGCGGTGCCGGTCTTTCCGGAGATCTGGTAACCCTCGACGGCAGCCTGCGACCCGGTGCCCTGCTGGACGCCGGTGGGGTCACGTTGCACGGTGGCGCGCAGCATGTGCCGCACGGTCCGCGCGGTCTCCGGCTTGACCACCCGAATGCCCTCGGGGCGGGGCTCGTCGGTGCGGGTGCCGTCGGGGGCGATGGTGCTCTTGACGATGCGCGGCGGGATGCGCACGCCGTCGTTGGCGATGGTCTGGTACATGCCCGCCATCTGCAGCAGGGTCATCGAAAGACCTTGCCCGATCGGCAGGTTGGAGAAGGTGCTGCCGGACCACTGGTCGATGGGCGGGACCAGACCCGCGCTCTCACCGGGCAATCCGACGCCGGTGCGCTGCCCGAGACCGAACTTGCGCACCATGTCGAAGAAGCGTTCCGGGCCGAGCCGCTGCGCGAGCATCAGCGTGCCTACGTTGGAGGACTTACCGAAGATGCCGGTGGTGGTGTAGGGCATCGTGCCGTGCTCCCACGCGTCGCCGACGGTGACGCCGCCCATGTGGATCGAACCCGGCACCTGCAGCACCTCGTCGGGATTGGACAGCCCGTACTCGATGACCGACGCGGCGGTGATGACCTTGTTCACCGAACCCGGTTCGTACGGCGACGACACCGCCGGGTTGCCCAGTTGACGGTCCTCCTGGCGGCCGATGTCCTGGCTCGGGTCGAACGTGTTGTCGTTCGCCATCGCCAGCACCTCAGCGGTTTTCGCGTCGAGGACCACCGCGGAGACGTTCTTGGCGCCGGACAGGTTCTTGGCCTGCTGCACCTGCTGCTGGACGTAGAACTGGATGTCGTCGTCGATGGTCAGCATGACCGTGGAACCGTCGACCGCATCGTGGCGGTTGCGGTAGCTGCCGGGAATGACCACGCCGTCGGAGCCGCGGTCGTAGGTGATCGAGCCGTCCGTGCCCGCCAGCACGGCGTCCATCGAATCCTCGAGGCCCAGAAGGCCGTGGCCGTCCCAGTCGATGCCGCCGACGACGTTGGCGGCCAGCGAGCCGCCCGGATACTGACGCAGATCCTGTCGCTCCGAACCGACCTCGGGGAACTTCTTGGTGATCGCCTCGGCGATCGCGGGATCGACGGCGCGTGCGAGGTAGACGAAGGTCTCGTTGCTCTTGAGTTTCTTGAGCACCGTCGCCGAGTCCGGCTTGTTGTTCAGCCGCGACGCCACCTCGGCGGCGATGTCGCGCAGCCGACGGTCGGGTTCGGGCGCCTCGGTGCTCTTGGCTCTAGCCTCTTCGAGTTGCTTGCGGACCTTGACCGGCTGGAAGGTCAGCGCCCGCGCCTCGATGGTGAAGGCGAGTTTGTCGCTGTTGCGATCGACGATCGAGCCGCGCACGGCCTTGTCGACATCGGTGACCTTGAGCTGGCTCGCCGCCTCGGCCCGCAGTCCCTCGGCACGGGGCACCTGCAGATTGAACAGCTGACCGGCCGCGACGATGAGCACGAGGAAAATCGCCGCGTTCCCGACTCGATGCCGGAACACGAATGACGCGCTGCGCAGGCCGGTTTCGGTGATCGGCGCGCGGGTGCGCCGCGCCTTCGCCGACCGCTCCTGTGAACCCGGCGTCGGCTTCATGCGGGTGTCCGCGGTCTTGCGGGGCCGACGCTCGCCGCGGCTCATGCGGCCGGACCCGCCGGGGGCACGACCGCGGGACTGAACTGTTCGACGTTCGGCACCGGACCGGGCAGCGCCTGCGGGGCCGGGATGTGCGGTGCGCCGACCGGAACCTGGGGCTGTGCCATCGGGGCGGGGGCGGCGGCACCCGGCACCATCGGCGCGGGCAGCGCTCCGGGCACCGGCACCTGCCCCGGAACCGCTTGCGGCGCACCCGGTGTGGGCACACCCGGCGTCGGCATCGTCCGCGTCGGCATCCGCACGGTGACCTCACGGGGGTCGACGACCCGTGGCGCCGGCCGCGCGGGCGGCGGAGGAGGCGGTGGGGTCGCATCGGGTAGCGGTGTGTTCAGCGGCGGCGGCGGTACGCCCTCGGCCGGTTTGGGGGTGCCGACGACGACCCAGTTGCCCGCCGGGTCCTGCACCAGGTGTGCGGTGTCGCGCGAGGGGATCATGCCGAGATCGCGCGCGGCTTCGGCCAAGGCGGGGGCGGCCTGCGCCTCCAGCACGTCGCGCTCGAGCGCCTCTTTCTGTTGCAGCAGAGCCTGATTCGTCTCGCGGGCGCTGCCCAGTTGGTAGGACCGCTCGGCCGCGTCGGTGGACAGCCACAGCGTCGTGCCGAGGCCGACCCCCAGCGACCCGATGACCAGCACCACGAACGGGACCCTGGCCACCAGCGTGCGCGGGTTGAGCTCCACCGAGGAGAGCTTGACGATGATGCGTTCGCGCAATGGCGGCCGGACAACCTTCGGTGCCTTGGCCTTCCGCGCCTTCGCGCGCGCCTTGGCCTGGCTCGCGGTCTTGGGGCGGCCCGGCGCGCCGGTCGGACGCGGGATGGGGTTGGTCTGGGGCGCCGACCGCAGCGGACGCTGCTCGCGCGTCGGTTTGCGCCGCGTCTGGGGGTCGGCCGAACGACGCGCGGCACCGCGGGCGGTGCGCCTGCGCTCGTCGTTGCCGCGCACCGCCTTTCCGCGCTTGGCCTGCTTGACCTGCTTGGCCTGCTTGGCGTTCATCGGGCTCCCCCCACCTTCTCCAACGCTCGTAGCCGCACCGGCGCGCTACGCGGGTTCCGTTCGATCTCCTCGGGAGCTGCCCGCTCGGTACCGCGGGTCAGTGCGACGAACTCCGGCTCGTGGCCCGGCAGTTCCACCGGCAGGCCGGGTGGCGTCCGGGACGCCGTCGCCGAGACAAAGGCCGCCTTGACGATGCGATCCTCCAGCGACTGGTAGGCCATCACGACGATGCGGCCGCCGGGAGCGAGCGCCTCGAGAGCCGCGGGCAGCGCGTCGCGCAGCGAGTCCAGCTCGCCGTTGACGGCGATCCGCAGCGCCTGGAACGTGCGCTTCGCCGGATGCCCGCCGGTGCGGCGCGCCGGCGCGGGAATGGCTTGATACAGCAGCTCGACGAGCTCACCCGTGGTGCGGAACGGCTGGCGGGCGCGCCTCCGAACGAGCTGGGCAGCGATCCGGCTGGCGAACCGCTCCTCGCCGAACTCGCGCAGCACCCGGGTCAGCGACTTCTGGTCGTAGGTGTTGATGACGTCGGCGGCGGTCAGCTCCGCGTCGGGGTCCATGCGCATGTCCAGCGGCGCATCGGCGGCGTAGGAGAAGCCGCGGTCGGTGCGGTCCAGCTGCATCGAGGAGACGCCCAGGTCGAACAGGATGCCGTCCACCTGGCTCGCCCAGTAGCCGTCGTCGCCGAGTACGCGGCCGATGCCGTCGTAGCGAGTGCGCACGAGCATCACGCGATCGCCGAACCGCGACAGGCGCTCTCCGGCGATCCACAGCGCGTCGGGGTCGCGGTCGAGGCCGATCAGCCGTAGGCCGGGCAGTTCGGTCAGGAAGCGTTCGGCGTGCCCGCCCGCTCCGAGCGTCGCGTCGACGAGCACCGCGCCCTCACCGTCGGGGCTGCGCCGGGTCAGTGCGGGTGTGAGCAGCTCGACGCAGCGGTCCAACAGGACGGGGATGTGTCCGTGGTCGCCGCTGCGCCGTTCCATCGCGTTGCCTCCGTCCAACGCCCCTGCACCGAGGTCCCTGTCCGAGAGCGCGGACCTGGCGTCGGGGAAGTACGCCAGGGCCGGTTCGGGCAGAGGCCGCGATGCACGGGCCGGGTGCCGGTTGACCGCCGAATCAGATGATGTCGTGCAGAGCTTCATCGGTGGCCGCGGAGAAGTTCTCTTCGTGGGTCTGCTGGTACTCCTGCCATGCCGCGGAGTCCCAGATTTCCAGGTAGTCGACCGATCCGATGACCACGCAGTCCTTGGACAGGTTCGCGTAGCGACGGTGATCGGCCGACAACGTGATTCGGCCTTGTGCGTCGGGATGCTGTTCGTCGGTGGCGGCGGCCAGGTTCCGCAGGAAGGCGCGCGCTTCCGGATTGCTACGCGATGCCTGCGACGCCCGTCGCGCCAGCTTCTCGAACTCGGCGCGCGGATAGACGGCAAGGCTGTGATCTTGGCTCTTGGTGACCATCAACCCTCCTGCCAGCGCGTCGCGGAACTTGGCGGGCAGCGTGAGCCGCCCCTTGTCGTCGAGCTTCGGCGTGTAGGTGCCGAGAAACATCTCGCCACCTCCAACCGCCCTACCGGTCAACAGAGCCCCGGTCGCTCCGTTGTCCGCCACTTTACCCCACAATCCCCCACCATCCACCATTTGAGCGCCAAAACTTCCGGTGCGTCTCCACGTCACCCCCCTCAGCGGGCCTCTTGGGACGACGAGCGCGGGCGTGCGGGCGGCAGTGCACGACCAAACCGCTGATCAGCGGCCTACGAGGAGGTGGTGGGGATGAGTGGGGCGGCAGGCGGCCCGAGACACGAAAAAGGGGCAGCCCGCGGCGGCGGGCTACCCCTGTGTCGGGTTACGGCTTATTCGTCGAAACGACGACGGAAACGATCCTCCATGCGGCTGGCAAATGAACCACCCGAGCCCTTGGCACGCTTCTGGCGGGGCCCACCCGGTTCGGCGACCGAATGGTCGCGACCACCCGGGATCCGCGGGCCGGTGATCGCGAACACCACACCGCCGAACATCACGATGAAGCCGAGAACCGACAGCGCCGGGAAACCACTGATCTGGGTGGCGGGGAACGCGACGCCCGAAACCAGCATCGCCAGGCCCAGTACGAAAAGCGCGGCGCCCTGAAGGCGGCGCCGGGTCGAGGGCGCGCGCAAGGTACCGCCGCGGACACTCGAAGCGAACTTCGGGTCCTCGGCATAGAGCGCGCTCTCGATCTGATCGAGCATGCGCTGCTCATGATCGGAGAGTGGCATTCGTCCCTCCCTCGGAACCCAGGGGCCGCCCGCGGCCTTACTCATCTGTTCAAACTCGTGTGTGCCCGCGTTCACGGGCATCTAACAGTCATGATACGAGGTCGATCTGAGCCGTACCACCTAGTTCGACGCACGATTGTATGACGTGCGCCGCCGCCTGGGAGGCGCAGGCGCGTCCACTCGATAATGGTTGCAACGACACCGCCCGACACCCGGAGAGGCAGACACAGTTGGCGACATTTCTGATCGATCTGTCGCCGAGCGATATGCAACGCCGGCTCGGTGACGCGCTCGCGGTCTACGTCGACGCGATGCGCTATCCGCGCGGCACCGAGGCCCAGCGGGCGTCGATGTGGCTCGAACACACCCGCAGACCCGGATGGAAGGCCGTCGCGGCGGTGAGCACGGGTGACGGCGACGATCCGCATGTCGACGACGGGGCGTTGGCCACCGCCCCGATGGTCGGCATCGCCTACGGCTACTGCGGCGCCCCCGACCAGTGGTGGCAGCAGCAGGTGGTGGCCGGGCTGCAGCGGGTGGGCGCGGACCGCACCCACATCGCGGCGCTGATGACGAGCTACTTCGAGCTCACCGAACTGCACATCCACCCCCGCGCCCAGGGCCGCGGTCTCGGCGAGGCGCTGGCCCGCCGGCTGCTGGCCGGCCGCGAGGAGTCCCACGTGCTGTTGTCGACGCCGGAGATCAACGGCGAGGCCAACCGGGCGTGGCGGCTGTACCGCAGGCTGGGGTTCACCGACGTCATCCGCGGCTACCACTTCGCAGGCGATCCCCGCGCTTTCGCGATCCTGGGCCGGTCATTGCCGCTGTGAACGGCGCGGTCTGGCACGATGACCACGTGCCGGCCCGCCACCGCAGCAGCAGAACCCGCCTGCTCGCACTCGTGTTGCTGATGCTCGTCGTGCTTCCGACCGCCGTCGGATGCGTCCGGGTGCGGGCGTCGATCACGGTCTCCCCCGACGACCGGGTGTCCGGTCAGATCGTGGCCGCGGCAAAACCGCGCAACGCCGACGACAAGGGCCCGCAGCTGCTGAACAACCTGCCGTTCGCCAACAAGGTGGCGGTCTCGGAGTACAGCCGCGACGACTACGTCGGATCCCAGGCGGTGTTCTCCGACCTCACCTTCGCCGAACTGCCCCAGCTCGCGAACATGAACCGCGACGCCGCAGGCGTCGACCTCTCGCTGCGGCGCGCCGGCGACCTGGTGATCCTCGAGGGTCGCGCCGACCTCACCTCGCTCAGCGATTCGGAGGCCGACGTCTCGGTGACGGTCTCGTTCCCCGGCGAGGTCACCTCGACAAACGGCGATCAGGTGTCCGAGGAGATCGTCGAATGGAAGCTGCGGCCCGGCGTGGTCAGCACCATGAATGCCCAGGCCCGCTACACCGACCCGAGCGCGCGATCGTTCACTGGCGCCGCGATCTGGCTGGGCCTCGGCTCCTTCGTCGTGGCCGCCGTAATCGGCACGCTGGCCTATATGGGCCGCGACCAGTCGCCGAAGGTGGGCGACGCCCGGGACTGACGGTCGGGGCGCCGGCCGTCCTGACTTGCTCGGACCGCACACGCAGGCTCTACTCTGAACACGGTTCGGGGCAGGGTGGTCGCACAGAGAAAGGGGCGCCCGCTGAGCGTGCATGCCACGGCACCGTCGGCCGTCGAGCTGGCGGGCGCCGTCACCGATCAGCTGCGTAGCTATCTGCAGGAGCGCCGCAGCGAATGCGCCTACATGGGCGACGACTACGCCGAAATGACCGCCGCGCTCGAGGAATTCGTGCTGCGCGGCGGCAAGCGGCTGCGGCCCGCGTTCGCGTACTGGGGCTGGCGGTCGGTCGCCGAGCGACCCGAGAACCCACTGGATCCGGATGTGCTGCGGTTGTGCTCGGCGCTCGAACTGCTGCACGCGTGTGCGCTGGTCCACGACGACGTCATCGACGCCTCGGCGACGCGGCGCGGGCTGCCGACCGTGCACCGATTGTTCACCGAGCGGCACCGCTCGAACGGCTGGCACGGCTCGGCCGAACAGTTCGGCACCTCGTCGGCGATCCTGCTGGGTGACCTGGCGCTGGTGTGGGCCGACGACGTCGTTGCCACGGCCGACCTGTCCCCCGACGCCGCCGCGCGCGTCCGCCGGGTGTGGGGCGCGATCCGCACCGAGGTGTTGGGCGGTCAATACCTCGACATCTTGGCCGAGGCCAGCGGGGCCGACTCGGTGGCGTCGGCGCTGACCGTCAACATCTACAAGACCGCCTCGTACACGATCACCCGCCCGTTGCAGATGGGCGCCGCGGCGGCCGCCGATCGGCCGGACGTGCAGGCGGCCTTCCACGAGTTCGGCACCGACCTCGGCGTGGCTTTCCAGCTGCGCGACGACGTGCTCGGCGTCTTCGGCGATCCCGCGGTCACGGGCAAGCCGTCCGGCGACGACCTGCGGGCCGGCAAGCGCACCGTGCTGTTGGCCGAGGCGGTCGAGCTGGCGGAGAAGGCCGACCCGGTGGCGGCCAAGCTGCTGCGCACCTCGATCGGCTCGACGCTGACCGACGCCCAGGTCAGGGAGCTGTGCCAGGTCATCGAGTCCGTCGGCGCGCTGGCCGCGGTGGAGGACCGCATCGCCGAGCTCACCCGGCGTGCGCTGGCCACCCTCGACGCCGCCGCCATCGACGACCAGGCCAAGGCGGGGCTGTCGGAGCTCACCCGATTGGCCGCGAATCGAACCGCATAGCGATGACCACCTCACCGTCGACGCGGCCGTCGAAAGGCGGTTTCGCCCAGCATGTTTCGCGGTTGGCTTCGTTCGCCACCTCACCACAGGCCCAGCCCGCGCGGCTGGGGTTCGTCGGCGCCGTCCTGATCACCGTCGGTGGACTGGGAGCGGGCAGCACCCGGCTGCATGACCCGCTGCTCGAATCGCTGCACCTGTCGTGGCTGCGGTTCGGCCACGGGCTGGTGGTGTCGTCGATCCTGCTGTGGGGCGGCGTCGCGCTGATGCTGGCAGCGTGGCTGTGGCTGGGCCGCCAGGTGGTCAACCGCACCGCGACCGAGTACACCATGGTGGCCACGACCGGATTCTGGTTGGCGCCTTTACTTCTCAGCGTTCCGCTGTTCAGCCGCGACACCTACTCCTACCTGGCGCAGGGGGCACTGCTGCGCGACGGCCTCGACCCGTACGCCGTCGGCCCCGTCGACAATCCGAACTCGTTGCTGGACGACGTGAGTCCGATCTGGACCACCACCACCGCCCCGTACGGTCCCGCCTTCATCCTGATCGCGAAGTTCGTCACGCTGCTGGTCGGCAACGACGTCGTCGCGGGGACGATGTTGTTGCGGCTGTGCATGCTTCCAGGTCTGGCGCTGCTGATCTGGGCTGCGCCACGCATCGCCCGCCACATCGGCGCCGACGGTGCGACCGCGCTGTGGATCTGCGTGCTCAACCCGCTGGTGATCATCCATCTGATGGGCGGCGTGCACAACGAGATGTTGATGGTCGGCCTGATGATGGCGGGCATCGCGTTGACGTTCACCGGCCGCCACGTCTGGGGTGTGAGCTTGATCGCCGCCGCCGTGGCGGTGAAAGCGACGGCGGGACTGGCACTTCCGTTCATGGTCTGGGTGTGGGCGCGAGACCTGCGTAGCAGGCGCAGCTTCTCACCGGTCAAGGCGTTCGCCATCGCGACGGTGGGCTCGGCTCTGATCTTCAGCGTGGTCTTCGCGGTGCTGTCGCTCGCGGCCGGCGTGGGGCTGGGCTGGCTCACGGCGTTGGCCGGTTCGGTGAAGATCATCAACTGGCTGACGCTGCCCACCGCGGCGGCGAACCTGATCAATGTCGTCGGCGGCATGTTCCTGCCGGTGAACTTCTACGCGGTGCTCGACGTGGCCCGGATCATCGGCATCGCGCTGATCGCGCTGTCGCTTCCGTTCGTGTGGTGGCGGTTCCGGCGCACCGACCGCGAGGCCCTGACCGGTATCGCGGTGGTCATGGTCATCGTGGTGTTGTTGGTGCCGGCCGCCCTGCCCTGGTACTACACCTGGCCGCTGGCGGTGGTGGCCGCACTGGCGCAGAGCCGACGCTCGATCGCGGTGATCGCGGGCCTGTCGACGTGGATCACCGTGATCTGGAAACCCGATGGCGCACACGGGATGTACTCGTGGCCGCACGTGCTGTTGTCCATCGCGTGCGCCGTGGTGGCGTGGTACTCGCTGAGGAACGCGCCGGAGAGCCCGAAGGTCAATGAGCCAGCTGTCAATAAGCCAAAGCCTGGGCCCGGCGCACCACCTCACGGGCCTGATGCGAGTGAAGAGCATCAACCGGCCGGGCATTAGGCAGCGCCTCGGTCGTGCCGTCGCGTCGGATCGACAACGACTCGTCGGGCGTGAAGAGCCAGCGCACGATCTCGGTGTCGTGGTAGCCCCCGTCGCGCAAGACGACGAGCAGCCCGGGCAGGCTCTTGACGACGTGGCCGGTGTCGTCGAAGAAGACCTTCGGGATCACCACCACGCCGTTACGGCGCACGCCGATCAGATGGCCGTCCCGCAGCTGTTGGTGCACTTTGGTCACCGCGATGCCGAGCGTCTCGGCGA
>NZ_LZJE01000248.1:0-14423 GCF_001666865.1 Mycobacterium sp. E136 | reverse complement strand
CACCAAGCGAACCGACTAGCCAACGATGGGGCCAAAATTCATGCCGACCCCGGGGCCAAGTCACTTGACGAGACGCAGAAGTGAGTATCGAGAGCTCGCAGCTCGCTTAGACGCCGTCCTGGAAAGGACTCCGCGATATCTCCGACGCAGCGGGCGTAACGATTCCAGCCCTCATTCAAGTCAAACGTCGTCCGTCGGCACCGCCAGCGAACCACATCACTCGCCTGTCGCCGAGGTCAAGGGTGCAGCACCAGATAACACGAAATCCGAGCAAAGTTCGGCCTGCGAATGGGTGCGAACTGTGCCTTGTTCGTAATGTCCACCGAGCCGACCCATCAGGTAGCCTGGCGCTGCGGGGGACATGGAGCGAAACGGAAATCCCGAGAGCGAAAGGGTCGCTTCCTCCTAGAGAATGTTCTATCGGGTGAGTGGGGAGTGCTTCCACCGATGAATGAGCTGGAAAAACTGGCTAGCGACATACGCGGGTTCGCGAGCGAAGTGCGAAAGCTTGGGTACGCGTCGAAGTCCGGCAGCGAGAATGAGCACCTCGAGTTATCGGATCGGATGACTCGACTCGCCGATGCCGCGTGTAGGCGCAGTTACCAATAGAGACCCGGCGTCTGACTCACATTGCCGCGAGGCCCAACTGGCCGCATTGCTCTGACGACGACCACAACTTGTTCGGCGTCGCCGAATTAACCGGTGACGCCGCGCGAGTGCGTCAACGACCTGTCGTCGGCGGGGCCGTCGGAGGCGGACTCGTAGGCGGCGGCGGGCAACCCCACTCCGGCGGGCACTCCGCGGGCCCAGGATTGACGGGAAGCATATCGCCGGGTAGCCGGTCGGGGCTCCAACGCGGTTTGGGGCCCTGCGCTGGTGGCGGGTCTTGGCAATTGACGACTACTGCCGGGTCGCATCCTTTAGGTCCCGCGCTCGCAACCGCCTCATATCCGCCGCCAAGGACTGCGGCCGCCGCAGCGAGTACTGCAACCCAGCGGGCAGCCACCACGATGAGCGCTATCCGACGCTTCGATGTCGATGTGTTGATCATTTGCTTTCCAATCGCCGTTTCCGCCGACCTAGCGGTGAATGTGCGGCCAAGTTCAGCGCGATGACGTGCGCTCGAGCCGTCTCGCTAGCCGGCTGTTCCCGGTTGGACCGGGACCGTTGCAATGACGGATACCGGTGGCGGGGGCGTCGCCACGATTGGCCCCACCACCGGGGGCACCAACTTCGAGGAGTCAAGCTTCGGCGGTGTCCCCGTACCCCCGGGGTCTCCTTGCGCCGCGGGATCCGTGCCCAAGTACTCGCCGTTGAGGTAAACGTCACACCACTTTTTGCCGGAAATGTCCTTATAGTAACACTTGGTCTCCCTGTCGCCCGACGACAGATTCCTCGTTGTATACGTTCCGTTCGCCGCTTTGCATTCACTACCGATCGTCGATTCCGGAAGCGCATAAGCAGCCGGGACGGTCAGGGTAATGGCACCGATCCACATGGCAGCTACGAATGCGCTTCGACGTCCGATCCGCCGTAAACCTGTCGGAATGGTCGTTGATCCGATCATCGAGGGCTTCCTCTCTATCAGTGAGGAAATGGTCGTCTATCAGTGAGGAAATGGTCGTCAACGAGCCGTGCTGCTGTAATGGCTCAGGAGCCAGAATTCCGCCCCGGAGAGGGAAGCCGTTGCTGTCCACTTGGTAAGGATGCGGACCCCTTGGCCAGCGCACCCAACACACGAACGTACGGATCAGCTAACCGAAAATCGACACTGGAGGTGAGAGCGACGTCCAGCGACGTTTTGCGACAACAGATTTGGGGTGTGACGCATCGCGACACCAAGCGCCGAGGCGGGTCCTATACCAAAGCGACAATGAACGCCAGCAAAGCAATGGCCAGGACGATGAGCCCGACCAGTACGCAAAAGCGCCGGATGCCCTCGCAGGTGCAAAGGCAACCAGGGAATTCGCGCGCAATTTGAAACCATCGTCTTGACCTGATTGGCCGATGCTCAGAACCGTGCCTTGCCGACGACGTCGTCCGCCGGGACTGTGCCCGTCGATGGGTCACCGGTACACAAGATGCCCAGCTCCAAGTCAGCGGGAAGGCTGGCACAGTGTGCGCGGGAGTCCTCTCCATATGTGCGGTTGTCATTCATCACCCACAGCCGGTCCCGCGGCACGGTGACGGGTCCGAATTCGGGACCCAGACATGGGTCGACGGAGGGGTCAGCGCCAAGCGTCTTCGTGTCCAGGTACGGCTCCGCAACCGGTTCGCCGTTCAACGTGAGACCGGTGTCCGACCGGCATGCGATCGTCTGCCCGCCGGTGGCAGCGAGCCGCGTGACCAGCTCATTCGCGTCTCGAGGAACGAGACCGACGACCGAGAGCACATTCTGCAGCCACCGCACCGCGGTGTTGCGCGACCGGATTGACTCGTAGCCGGCGTTCCAGCCCGGTGGGGCCTTGATCACGACTACGTCGCCAGGTTGTGGCATACCGAGGCGGTACGCCCGGTATGCGAGTTTGTTGACGATGATCCGCTCGCCCTTATCCAGCGTCGGCGCCATCGCCGCGGACGGGACAACGTACGGCTGAACGACAAACGTGGAACCCACGGCGTATACGACAGCGAGAAGGAGCACCAAGCTGGCCACCGAGGCCACGACTCTGCGCAACACTACTTTTCGCCGTTTTGGCGGCTTCGGCGCCGCGGCGGGAGTCGCGGGAGCACCCGCACGATGAGCATCCGGCCCGGTGATCTTCGGTTTCCGCTCTAGTCCCGCACGTCCAAGCGGCGGTACGACCGCGGCGTCACACTCGGTGCAGGACTTCGACGACGGCGAAAGCTCAACGCCGCAGGAGGCGCACGTCAGCGCCGCTTCCGCCACTGCGTCGTCACCGTCACGCATGTCGTTATGGTGTCACCGCAGGTCAGCAACTATGCAGGTATCGTCATGCGACACGCTCGATGTATCCCAGTTGATACCGTGCTGTGCCATTTCCGCCTCACGCGTGTTCCCTCACGTCAGCGCCGACTCCGGCGTGACGTGAAAACCTCCGGCCGTCGTATGAGAACAACTACGCTTTGCGAAGACCGACCGGTCACGACACGAGGTGGGACATGATTCGCCAACTGCTCGCCACTGCCGCTATCGCCGGCGCCGCCTTCGGCGCGGCACCGTTCGCCGCTGCGGACGACAACGACTATCCCGACACCCCCGGCCGGTATGCCTCCGACGTACCCGGCATGAACTACGACGCCCACCTCACCGGGCCGTGCTTCAACCTCGAGCGGTTCACCTTCGGACGCGGCCCCGGCGGCGAAGTGTTGCAGTGCCGCTGGATCGAGAACCAATGGCCGCCGATCCCCACCAATCAGGGGTTCTGGCAGGCCTCCTACGAACTCTTCGGCGTTCAGGACGTCGGCGCCCCGTGCCCCAAGCCTCAATCCGCCGCCCAATCCCCCGACGGTCGTCCGATGTTGTGCCTCGGCGCCCGAGGATGGCAGCCGGGCTTCTTCACGCGCGAGGGCTTCTTCCCGAGATAAGCCGTCAGGCGCGCAACGTCTCGCTCGGCGGGGTTCCGTAGGTGCGTTTGTAGACACCGCTGAAGCGGCCCGCGTGGGTGAAACCCCACCGCCCCGCGATCGCCATCACGGTGTCGCTGCGCGGGTCCGCTATTTGCAGTTCGCGATGCGCTCGGTCGAGTCGCACGCGGCGCAGATACTCGAGCGGCGTCGTGCCGAGGTGCCGACGGAACGCGTACTGGACCGAACGCGGGGTCACATTGACGGCAGTGGCAATATCTCTGAGTGTTATTTCCCTGTGGGCGTTCTCGTTGATGAACGTGATCGCGCGCCGCAGCAGTGCGGACTGAACGCGAGCCGGGTCCACATGGTTACGCATAGCAATTCGGGGATACCCGGACGCCGATAACCGAAACGGCTGACGACGCGTTTCACATCCACGGCATGATTTGCTGATGAACGATCGCATCGAGGTCCAGCGCACCATCGCCGCACCGGCGTCCGACGTCTTCGCCGTCCTGACGGACCCCCAGGGCCACGTCGCCATCGACGCCACCGGGATGCTGCAGGACGCGGAGGGCGAACCGGTTCGCGCGGCCGGCGACAGCTTCGTCGTCCACATGGATCGCGAAGCTCTCAACGGCTTCCCCATGGGCAGGTACGACGTCACCGTCTCCATCCGCGATTTCGAGCGGGACAGCCTGATCTCGTGGACGGTCCTCGGCCGAATCCGGCCGCAGGTCGGCCACGTCTCGGGCTATCGCCTGGAGACCGCCGCCGACGGAACGCTGGTGACGTCGTTTTACGACTGGTCCGATATCGACCCGCACTGGCGCGAGGCGGGCATCTCCCCGTCGTCTCCGAAAGCGCGTTGCGCGCGACGCTGGGCATTCTCGACCGCACGGTCAGGCGCGGCTACCCGCGATCGTCAACCCAAGGTTGACGCATCCCATTCGTCAACCTACGGTTGACGGCATGACGCAGCCCGCCAAGATCACCAACCCGGTCCGGCTCGACGATCTCATCGACGTCATCAAGACCGTGCACTCCGAACCTCTCGACCAACTCACCGACGCCGTACTGGCGGCCGAGTCCCTCGGCGAGATCGCCGACCACCTGATCGGCCATTTCGTCGACCAGGCCCGCCGCTCCGGCGCGTCGTGGACCGACATCGGCAAGTGCATGGGCGTCACCAAACAGGCCGCGCAGAAACGATTCGTCCCCAAGACACCCACCGACGCCGTCCTCGACCCAAACGCAGGATTCGGCAGGTTCACTCCCCGCGCCCGCAACGTCGTCGTCGAGTCTCAGAATCTCGCCCACTCGGCTGGCAACGCCGAGATCGGATCCAATCACCTTCTGCTGGCACTGTTCAAAGACCCGAACGGACTGGCCGCCAAGCTACTCGCCGCCCAAGGCGTCGACTCCGACGCCGTGACGAAGATGGTGTCACTTCCGGCGCGGGCCGAAGGCGACCTTCCCGCCCTGATTCCCTTCACCAGCGGCGCGAAGAAGGTTCTCGAACTGACCTTCCGACAAGCACTTCGCCTGGGACACAACTACGTCGGTACCGAACACATCTTCTTGGCGTTATGGGAGGCCGAGGACGACGACGGCCCTCTGCACCGCATCGGCGTCGACAAGGACCGATTCGAAGCCGAACTGCTCGATGCGTTGCAGGCCTTCACCAAGGAGTGATCTCACAGCGGCCGGCCCGGGGACGTCTTCATGATGTGAGGGTGCGACCGTTCGAAGACGTAGTGGCCGAGCACGGTCCGACCGTGCTGCGCGTCTGCCGCGCCGTCGTCGGTCCCGTCGACGCCGAGGACGCCTGGTCCGAGACGTTTCTGTCGGCACTTCGCGCCTACCCGCAGTTGCCTGCCGACGCCAACGTCGAGGCCTGGCTCGTCACCATCGCCCACCGTCGCGCGCTCGACGTCGGCCGGGCTCGGTCGCGAAGACCCACACCCACCGACGACTTGCCCGATCGCGCCGCGCCGCGGGCGGATCCGGCGTCGCACGACCCCGACCTGTGGGACGCGCTCGCCCGCCTGCCCGCCAAGCAGCGCCAGGCCGTCGCCTACCACCACGTCGCCGGCCTACCGTTCGCCGAGATCGCCGACCTGCTCGGCAACTCTGCCGACGCCGCCCGCCGCGCCGCGGCCGACGGCATCAAGACACTTCGCAGGATCTACCGTGAGGACCAATGCCGATGACCACCAACATCTTCGACGAGCTGACCCCCGATGATGAGACGCTCGACCGGTTGCACCGACGGCTGGAACGCGCCGCCGACCACGACGGAGTCCTCGACGTCGCCTACCGCACGATCGACAGCCCCGTCGGCCCACTACTGTTGGCCGCCACCACGGTCGGACTGGTCCGCGTCGCCTTCGATGTCGAAGACCACGACACAGTGCTCACCCGCCTGGCGCAGACGGTGAGCCCTCGCATCCTGCGCGCACCGGCCCGTCTCGACACCGTCGCGTACCAACTCGACGAGTACTTCGCCAAGCGCCGCACCACATTCGAGGTACCGGTCGACCTTCGGCTCGCAGCGGGCTTTCGCCGCAGCGTGATCGAGCATCTCCGCGACATCGGCTACGGCCGACGCGAAAGCTACGCGGCCGTCGCCGCCGCCGTCGGCAACCCCCGCGCCGTACGCGCGGTGGGAAGCGCGTGCGCCCACAACCCGCTGCCGGTGGTGATCCCGTGCCACCGTGTCGTGCGCTCGGACGGATCACCCGGTCAATACGTCGGCGGCCCAAACGCGAAGTCGGCGCTGCTGAGCCTCGAGGCGGCCTGAGGGAATGAATCGGCGCGCCGGGCGGTAGAACCTCGCATGAAACTCAACGACGCCGCCCGCGCCCTCATCGGGCAGGGTGCAGACGCCACGCTGGTCACCCTCAATCCCGACGGCAGCCCGCAGGTGACGTTGGTGTGGGTGGCGCTGAAGTCGACGCCCGAGGGCGACGAACTCGTCACCGCTCACCTCGCCGAGCATCAGAAGGTCCGCAACGTCCGCCGCGACCCCCGCGTCGCGGTGACGATCCTGTCGTCGCAAGGTGTCGGGCAGGCGATGCGGCCGTACCTGGCGATCAACGGCACCGCCCGCGTCGTCGAGGGCGGTGCGCCCGAACTGCTGAAGGAACTCGCCCAAACGCTGTCCAGCCCGGATTCGGGGTTCCCGCCCCAGGACGCTCCGCCCGGGTACCTGACCCGGATCCGTATCGACAAGGTCGGCGGCGTCGGGCCGTGGACGTCCTGACCGGGAAGCGTCTGTAACACGTTTCAGTGTGTGCGATCATTCGGTGATGCGTCGCTGGTTCGTGCTGCTCGTGGTCGCCATGGCGACCGCCGCCGGGATAGTCGCTGCACCCGCCTCGGCGGTGACCGCTCCGATCGGCAGGCTGGGCGACACCCTGCAGGTGAAGTTCAAGGGCCTGGTCGCCGACATCACCGTGCACAGCGTCGACCCGTCGCCGATACCGCCCGGCTTCGGCTACCCCCCGCGCCCCCCGCGTCAGCAGGTCTGGCGAGCCTGGGTGACGGTGCATTCGATTCAGGTGCCGACGCCGTATGCGCAGTCGATCACCTACAGCTTCCGCGGTGTCACGCCGACGGGCGACAGCTACGAACCCCGCAACACCGACGCCCCGGACGCGCTGCAACCGCAGCTGAACAACGCGCCCGCCGGTTCGACGGTCAGCGGTGCGGTGTTCTGGGACTGCTACCGCGACTTGGTGTCCAACGTGGTGCTGCTCGACAAGGTCACCGGCGAGCACCTGGCTCAGTGGAACGTGTAGTCGCCGTTGGGCATTGACGTCACGGCGGCCGTCGAAGCCGACCTGCCCGAACTCGCCGACGTCGCCGCCCGCACCTTTCCGCTCGCCTGTCCCCCGGCAGCCACACCCGACAACGTCGAAGCGTTCATCGAGGAGAACCTGTCGCAGTCCCGCTTCCGCGACTACCTCGTCGACCCCGACCGGGCGGTGTTCGTCGCGCGTGCCGGCAGCGCAATCACCGGCTACGCCATGCTGATTCGCGGTGTCCCCGACGACCCCGACGTCCAGCGTGCCATCGGATCCCGCGCCGCCGTCGAGGTGTCGAAGATCTACGTGCTGCCCGACCACCACGGCGCCGGTGTCGCCACTGCCCTGATGACCGCGGCGGTGCAGGAGGCCACCGATCTGGGCGCCGCAGCGGTGTGGCTCGGCGTCAACCAGCAGAATCAACGCGCGCAACGGTTCTACGCCAAGCACGGTTTCGTCGTCAGCGGCACCAAGACGTTCCGATTGGGTGCGGCCATCGAGCACGACTACGTGATGGTGCTCGATCTTCTTCCGCGAACAGACGCCAAACTGACGCAATTGGCCAAAAAGTAGACAGGTTCACGTCTACTCGCGCGAAGAAGGCGAGCCCATTTCGGTGCCTTCCCTCGACAGCGCCAGCAGTCGCGACGTCGCGCGCAGATACTTCTTGCGAAATCCACCCGCCAGCATCTCTTCGCTGAAGAGGGTGTCCAGTTTGGCTCCCGACGCCACCACCGGGATTCCCGCGTCGTACAGGCGGTCGGTCAACGACACCAGGCGCAGGGCCACGTTCTGGTCGTCGACCGTGTGCACGCCGGTGAGGAACACCGCGCCGATCCCTTCGATCAGAGTCAGGTAGCGCGACGGGTGCATGGTGGCCAGATGCGCGCACAGCGCGTCGAAGTCGTCGAGGGTCGCATCCGCCGACCGCTCCGCGCGCTCACGGACCTCGGTGTCGCTCAACGGTTCGGGCGCGGGCGGGAGATCGCGATGGCGATAGTCCGGTCCGTCGATGCGCACCGTCTCGAAAATGGCTGCCAGCGTGTTGATCTCACGCAGAAAGTCTTGCGCCGCGAATCGCCCCTCCCCCAGTTGCTCGGGCAGCGTGTTCGACGTCGCAGCCACCGACACCCCGCGCTCGACGAGTTGCGAAAGCAGCCGCGAGATCAACGTCGTATTGCCGGGGTCGTCGAGTTCGAATTCGTCGATGCACACCACCACGTAATCGGCCAGCAGTTCGATGCACTCGACAAACCCGAAAACGCTTGCCAATTGGGTCAACTCGCCGAAGGTGGCGAACGCCTTCGGTTCCGGCAGACGGTAGTACGACGACGCCAACAGGTGGGTCTTGCCGACACCGAAACCCCCGTCGAGGTACAAGCCGACCCCGGGCAGCACTTCCCGGCGACCGAACAGCTTCTTCTTGCCAGCCCGACGCTGCTCGGCCTGATCGCAGAACCGGGCGCAGGACTGCATGGCCGCGGCCTGTGACGGCTCGGCGGGGTCGGGGATGTAGCTGTCGAAGCTGACGTCGGAGAACGTGGGTGGCGGCACGAGTTGGGCGATCAGCCGGTCCGGTGTGACGTCGGGGTGCCGGTCGACCAGATGTTGCACCGCTCCGGACCCGTCCATGCAGGCACCTTATCGACGTGCTGCAATCGTCTTCATGCCCGATACCGCCGCTGCGGCGCAGTTCACAGTGCTCGGGCCTGACGGCGCCCCGATCGACGGCGCCGACGGAAGGCTCGCCGACTTCTACGCCTACCCCGCCGACCTGCGAAGGTGCTGGGTGCGCGGCAACATGATCGCCACCGTCGACGGCGGAGCGACCGCCGGCGGTAAGACCGCGGCGCTGGGAGGCACCGGCGATCGCAGAGTCTTCGAGCAGATGCGCTACGCCGCCGATGTGATCCTCGTCGGCGCCGCCACCGTGCGCACCGAGAACTACTCCGGCGCGCAGGTGCCCGTCCCGCAGCGCGGCGAGCGGCAGGCGCGCGGCCAGGCCGAGGTGCCGCCGATCGCCGTCGTCACCCGGTCGGGCAATCTCGACCCGGAGGCCCGCTTCTTCACCCGCACCGAGGTGCCGCCGCTGGTCTTGACGAGCTCCGCGGCCTGCGACGGCACCCGCCGACGTCTCGGCGCGCTCGCCGAGGTGATCGATGCCTCCGGCTCCCGGCCCGACGAGGTCGATGCGGCGACCGCGCTCGACGCGTTGGCCGAACGCAAGTTGTTCCGGGTGCTCACCGAGGGCGGTCCGCTGATCCTGAGCCTGCTCATCGAGAGCGATCTGCTCGACGAGTTGTGCCTGACGATCGCGCCGTTCCTGGTCGGCGGCAAGGCGCCACGGATCGCGACCGGCCCCGGCGAGGTACTGACGCGGATGCGCCCGGCGCATGTGCTGACCGACGACGACGGCTATCTGTACACGCGCTACGTGCGGCTCGGCTGAGCCGCGGATCAGTACTGTGGTCGGCATGCATCGGCGTGGTCAGCTGGTTCGGCTCCTCAGCCTGGCATCCGTCGTCGCGTTCGTCGCGGCGTGTTCGCCGGGCCTCGCCGCCAATCCGCGCTTCGCCACCGACTCCGGCGCGGGGCCCCAGGGCGAGCCGGAAACGACCAAGCCGGCCGAGGGTCCACCGGCCGTCGAGGCGCCGAAGAACGACCTGGCCTGGCGGGAATGCACGTCGCGGGTGTTCGGCGACGCCGCCGTGCCCGCCGCACCGGGTGTGACGCTGGACTGCGCCACCTACGACGCCGACCTCGACCCGATCAACGGTGCGTCGGGCTCGGTCAGCATCGGCGTGGTGCGGGCGCGCGGTCCGCAAACCCCCGAGGACGCCGGCCCGCTGGTGATGACGACGGGCACGGATCTGCCGTCGTCCATCCAGTTGCCGGTGTGGCTGTCGCGGGCAGGCACCGATGTGCTCAACACCCATCCGATCGTCGCCGTCGACCGCCGCGGAATGGGCATGTCGGGTGCACTGGACTGCCGCGACCTGTTCGACCGCCAGGAGATGCTCGACCAGGCGCAGTTCCAGTCCGGCGACGACCCGGTGGCCAACCTGGGCGCCATCGTCCAGACCGCGACGACGAGCTGCACCGACACCATCGCCCCCGGCGACTCCGCCTACGACAACTCGCACGCCGCCGAGGACATCGAGCGGCTGCGAAGCACCTGGGACGTGCCCGCGCTGGCGCTGCTGGGTGTCGGGAACGGAGCGCAGATCGCGCTCGCGTACGCCGGATCGCACCCCAACAAGGTCGCGCGCCTGGTGCTCGATTCGCCGCTGCCACTGGGCATCGCCGCCGAAGCCGCGATGGAGCAGCGCGTCAAAGGCGAGCAGGCCGCGCTGAACGCCTGGGCCGCACAGTGCGCCGCGACCAACTGCGTGCTGGGCCCCGATCCCAAGGCGGCGGTCGACGCGCTGTTCTCGGCCGCCCGCCAGGGCCGAGGTCCCAACGGCGCCGCTGTCGCCACGGTGGCCAATGCGATCGCCACCGCACTGGCCTATCCGCGCGGCGACCGGGTCGAGTCGGTCAATGCGCTGGCCGCCGCCATCGCGGCCGCGCAATCGGGAGATCCGGCTCCGTTCACCGACCTGATCGCCCGCGCCGAGACGCTGCGCGACACCGACGGTCAGTTCGTCAACAGCTGCAGCGATTCGCTGAACCGGCCCACTCCGGACCGGGTGCGCGAGCTGGTCGTGGCCTGGGACAAGCTCTATCCGCAATTCGGCACGGTCGGTGCGCTGAACCTGGTCAATTGCCTGAACTGGCCGAGCGGGTCAACGCCCGAGGAGCCGAAGAACCTGAAGATCCCCGTGCTGCTGCTCGGCACGCAGAACGACCCGATCGTGGGCAACGAAGGCGTCGCCGCGGTCGCGGCGACGGCGATCAACGCCGGCTCGGCCAACAGGCGAGTCATGTGGCAGGGCATCGGACACGGCGCCTCGATCTACTCACCGTGCACACTGCCTCCGGTCCTGGGCTACCTCGACAGCGGCAACCTGCCGGACACCGACACGTTCTGCCCTGCCTGACGCCTCACGCGTTCGGCGGTCGGGTACCGTGCGGTCGTGCGCGATCTTGTGACCGCCCCATTCCGGCCCCGGACCTCCCCGCCCAACGTGGCGTCGGTGTTGAGGCTGATCCTGTGGCCGCTGGCGATCCTGTTCATCATCCACCGCAGCTACGTCCTGGCCACCAACGGCTACATCACCGACGATTACGGGCCCGTGTACCGGGCGGTCGTCAATTTCAAGATGGGCTGGGACATCTACAACGAGCACTTCGACCACGTCGATCCGCACTACCTCTATCCGCCCGGCGGCACGTTGTTGATGGCGCCGTTCGGCTATCTGCCCGTTGACGCATCGCGCTACTGGTTCATCACGTTCAACACGATCGCGATCGTGTTGGCCGCCTACTTCCTGGTGCGGCTGTTCGGTTTCGGCTTCCGTTCGGTCGCGCTGCCCGCGCTGCTGGCCGCGATGTTCTGCACCGAAAGCGTGATCAACACACTGGTTTTCGGCAACATCAACGGATGCATCCTGCTGGCCGAGGTGTTGTTCTTCCGCTGGCTGCTGGACGGCAAGCGCAACCACGAATGGTTGGCGGGCGCGGCGATCGGATTGACCCTGGTGGTCAAACCGCTTCTGGCGCCGCTGTTGTTGCTGCCGCTGCTGAACCGGCAATGGCGAGCGTTGGCGACCGCCGTCGCGGTACCACTGGCCTTCAACGTCGCGGCATGGCCGTTGATCAGTGACCCGATGAGCTTCTTCACCCGCACAGTGCCCTACATCCTCACCACCCGCGACTACTTCAACAGCTCGATCGCCGGCAACGGCGTCTACTACGGCCTGCCGACCTGGCTGATCCTGTTGTTGCGCATCGCCTTTGCCATCATCGCGGTGATCTCGCTGTGGCTGCTGTACAAGTACTACCGCACCCGTGACCCGCTGTTCTGGATGACGACGTCGTCCGGCGTGCTGCTGATCACCTCGTTCCTGGTGTTGTCGCTGGGGCAGGGCTACTACTCGATGATGTTGTTCCCATTCCTGATGACGGTGGTGCTGCCGAACTCGGTGCTGCGGAACTGGCCTGCGTGGCTGGCGATCTACGGGTTCATGAGCGCCGACCGCTGGCTGCTCGGGCACTGGCCGACGACGGGTCGGTTCCTCGAGTACATGAAGTTCACCTACGGGTGGGCCCTGATGCTGGTCGTGGTGTTCTCGGTGCTGTACTTCCGCTATCTGGACGCCAAGGCAGAAGGCCGCCTCGACGACGGAATCGACCCGGCATGGCTGAACAAGTCGCGATCAGATCCGGGTGCCTCGACCGAGCCGGCGCGGCCCGTTGCACCGCCGATCAGCTGACGCGGATAACGGCTCCGACAGTATTTGCCAACGCAAGCTTATGGCGGGCAGCACCCCGCTATAAGCAGTGCTGACGCGCCTCGCATCTCGTACGATTGATTCGCTCACGGGGGTGGTCTACAGGGGAGGCGCGCATGCCGAGAATCCCGGTAGACCCGCAGTCCATCACGGCGGAATGGTTGAGCGAGGTTCTCGACGCTGACGTGCGGGTCTGCAAGCTCGAGCAGTTCGGGATCGGCTATGGGCTTCTCGGCCGCCTCTATCGGGCCCATCTTGATGGCGACCCGGACCTACCGCCCTCTGTCGTGGTCAAGCTGCCGACGCTGGACACGACCGCGCGGACCCACCTGTGCGAAGACCTTGAGTTCTACCGACGAGAAGTCCGGTTCTACCAGGAAATCGGCCTGTCCAATCCGCTGCCACCCGCCCGGCCGTATTTCGCGGCCATCGACGAGGACACCCACGATTTCGTCCTGGTGCTCGAGGATCTGGGTCGGCTCCGCAACGTCGACCAACTCGTCGGCTGCTCGCTCGCCGACTCTGAAACCGTCATCGACGCCATCGCCCGCCACCACGCCTACTGGTGGGAGAACGATCGCCTCGCGTCGCTGCCATGGCTGAAGGTATACACCGATCCGCCCTTCCCCCAGGTGATCGCGGACAACTACCACGCCGCCTGGCCTAAGTGCGTCGAGCGCGTGGGCTCTGAACTGACTCCGAAGGTCCGTGACTACGGCGAGCGCTTCGCGACGTTGATGCCGTGGTTCCTCGAGGAGGTCTCTCGTCGGCCCCAGACCTTCCTGCACGGGGATCTGCGGTTGGATCAGATGTTTTTCGCCGTGGACGCAGGGGATCCGCCGCTGACGGTGCTGGACTGGCAAGTCACGAATAGAGGTCGAGGCGCCTTCGACGTCGGCTACTTCATCAGCCAGAGCCTGACCCCCGACACCCGTCGTGGTTGTGAGGACGATTTGCTCAGCCGCTATCGGAAGCGTCTCGCCGAGCACGGAATCGACTACCCCACAGAACAATTGCGGCACGATTACCGAATCGCCATTGCCTGGTGCTTCCTCTACCCCGTCATCGCCGAGGGCCGGATCGAGGTCGTCAACGATCGCAGCGCACGGTTGGCCCGCACGATGTTTCATCGCGCGGTCGCGGCGGTGGAAGACCACGACGTGTTTACCTTGAGCCCGGACTGACCATGGCCGAAGACCGCCGCACCTGCGCCTCCTGCGGGACGGCGAACGAAGAGGACGCACGCTTCTGCGAGGGCTGCGGCGGCTCACTCGCACGCGTCTGTGCGACGTGCGGCCTGGAAGCCCGAGCGACCGCTCGGTTCTGCCGCGGCTGCGGCGCGCCGCTCGACGAACTGGCTGCCCCCGCAACCGAAGTGCCGATCGCGGGTCCGGCACGCAAAACCGTCACCGTGATGTTCGCCGATCTGGCGGGGTCGACCACCTTCGAGGAAAGGGTCGACGCCGAGACCGCACGCGAGGTGATCGGCCACTACCACGAGCTGCTGCGGTCGACCGCGCAGCGACACCGTGCGGGCGTCACCAAGTACATCGGCGACCTGGGCGGCCAGGTCGACGAACCGGTCCTGCAATTCGACCGCGGCGTCGACGGCGCGCAGCGCGTCCTCGGGGCCGATCTCGGGGACACCCCAGACGGCCATGAAGCCGTCGCCGATGTACTTGGTGACGCC